>WJLY01000027.1 GCA_014728245.1 Candidatus Effluviviaceae Genus IV sp. | reverse complement strand
GACAAAAGAGAGCGCAACCACGACGATCCCAACGGCGCCCAAGAGCCAGAAAGACGCCGATGCGAAGCGATTGACCTCACTCACGTCATCTCTGTGGAATGCCGTGAGTCGGCTGACGGCAAGCATCAGGCCGTTGTTCAGTATCGTGACATAGGAGAGAGCCTGGGCTATCAACATCCATACGCCGTAGCTCTCTACGCCCACGCGTGAAATGATGATCGGAACCAGCACCAAGCCCCCGGCCGCGCGAACGACCATGTGGACCCAATTGGCACCGATATTGGTGAGAAGCGTCTTCCTTTGCGACACAGCCCTAAGCCCCCTCAGCGCAAGGACCAGAATTGCCTGGCAGCAGTCCCGAACCGTGTTGTGCGAAACGAATGAACGACGCTTCCCACGTGAGCAAACGGGAAGCTTCGATCGAGAAGGTTCTGGATCCGTCGCAGAGAACGCATGTTACACACTCATTGAGAGATGCAACCGCTCTTCAGCCGATCTCGCCGCCTCGCCCACTCTCATCCTTATTGAGGAGAAGACGGTCACGAGCACCCCTCCAGCCACGGGTAGCCACGTGTTGACGGCGATGTCGCCGGAGAATTGCGAGTGGATCACCGCATACGAGTAGAACGCCAAAGCAATTGCTATGACACTACGGACCTCAGCATCGGCTGTGATCGCCTTCCTCGTCGCGCGGTTCAGCAACGGAGCCACGGGAAGTGCGAGGCAAGATATCAGAAGGACGAAGCCCACGAGGCCATTCTCAAACAAGATCTCCACCAACAGATTATGCGGGTAACTCTGCCGGTCGCTTCCGAGGAAGAAGTGAGCGAAGCTGCCGGTCCCATGGCCGAACACCATATCCGCCCAGCTACCGTCCGCGTACGTCGTCATCGCCTGGCGCCAGGAATCGATCCTCACGAGAAACGACCGCTCGAATGTCTTAAGGTAACCCTCCACGATGAACTCCTCCGGGAGAGCGAGCGCGACGGCCGAAGCAACGGCGAGCAGGCAGAGCAACACCAGGGAGACGCCGAGCAGCTTCCTCCTGATTCCACTCACACCGACGAGAATACCCAGCGAGACCACGAAGCCGGCCCCCGCCAGCTTGGATCTGGCCGCAATCATGTATGCTCCCATCACCAAGAGCGACGGAGCCAGCGCAAGCTTGGTGATCACGCGCCGCCGGCTCATGAGCAGCCAAGTGACCACGAGCGCGGAGACGGCTGTCACACGCCCGATGTCATGTGGGTTCTGTCCCGCCAGCTCCAGACGGTAGAACCTGCCCGCTCCGGCGAATATCTCCGTGGGGCTACCCACGTACAGGTAGATCATCGCCGTCTCCGCGAGGCCACCTACAAGCAACCCCAGCAAGAGGCTGCGGATTGCCTGAAGACTCGGACACGTGTTGTAGAGCGCGATCGTGAAAACTCCCCAGTAGAGGGCAACCATGAAAGCTTTCCAGAGGGCATAGGCAGGCGCCGGCGAATGGAGAATACCCGCTACCAGGACTACTACGAGAAGGAGGTAGGCCTGCAGCGCCAATGGCACCTTGCGCAGGCTTCGACCCGCCAATGCGCTCACGATGAACACCGCCAGTACAAGAACGACGCCCGCCGTCCTGATGTACGGTACTCCGTACACCGCTGAGATCCCACCGGAAGAGCTCAGCAGGAGACCCACCAAGAATGCCACGGGAGCACTACCTTGCCGCATGAGAATCCCTTGCATCATTCCGAGCCGAAGATCTTCAATCGCGCGCACATGCTCCCGTAGTCGACCTCAGGCACAAGGACTGTGCTTCCCACGCGCTACAGCTGCGCGCAGGTGCAACCTCCGGTCCCGGCGCCGCAAGCCCGCGCTCCAGAAGGAAGCGCGGCTCCCAGAGAACGCAACTGCGGGATTCCAGAGCGTAAACGATGCTCCCCAGTAAGCGCAAGCTCGTCCACCTCCGCCGCGGACACCCGGAACAGACCGCGTATCTTGGACTGTGGCGTCGCAAACGGGACAAGAACAGACGGTTGGCTCACCGCATGCCCACGGTGTTGATTTCGGCGGCCCCGGCTACTACGATTTGCTCGTGCGTCGCGTTCCCCGCGCCCCCCATGCGACCGGATCCGATTCCTCAGTTGTGCGACAGGTTCATCGGGAGCTCTTCCCTTGACGTCGAAAACAGAAGCAGGAAACGGACAGCGTCGGTCCCCGGAGATCTTCCGTGGGGCTTCAGTTCCTCATCTTTCCAGACGCGCCGCGTGGCTGGCCGTGGGGGTCTTCCTCGTCGCGCTTGTGGCGCTCGCCGGCACTGCGAACGACGCCCTTTTGTGCGGTGACTCGGCGGTGTACGCCGCACAGATAGAGCGGGGAGATTTCACCCAGCGGACCATTCACATCGCCTACTATATGATGGGCTATGCGTTCACCCGACTGCTGCCGATTCCCATCAACATGTCTCTTAACCTGATGAGCGCGTTCCTGGGCGCCATGAGCGCCGCACTCATCTCTCTTATGGCCTACACGACTTCGGGCAGACACGACCTCTCACTGGTAGCGGGTGGCCTTCTCCTGACCAACCACGTCTTCGTCCTGAACGCGGTGAGCGCGGAGGTCTACGTTCCCGGGACGTTCCTCCTGCTCCTGGCCGCGCTGTTGTGGCTTCACAGGCGCTCTCCCTTCGCCGGTGCGGCGCTGGGCGCTTCCTTCCTTGTGTCTCCGTCGGCCGCGCTCACCTTTCCCTTCTTCGCCGTCACGCGACCACGCTGGCGAGCGCTCTTGACTCTCGCCGGCGTCGCCAGTCTTGTCGTCGCTGTCGCCGTCGTTCCGAATCTCCGGGACTACCTATTCGGAGCGAGAGGGCTTCTGAACGCCGCGGGAGATCCCGTATCCTATCGAACGGCGGTCCTCAAGGAGGGGTGGGAGATCGTCGTCGGCTTCTTCGTCTGCCTGCCCTTCGTCCTCTCGGGCTTGTTGAGGGTACTCCGGGAGAAGGCGCTCCGCGGCCTCGGAGTAGGTCTTCTGGCCACGTGGGCTGTCACACTTGTCTTCGGCGAGAGATACGTCGACGTGCCAGTGCAGCTGCCGACGTACGCGCTTATGTGCCTCGTCGGAGCACTAGGATTCGAGGCTTTCGCGAGGCCGCATCGCGTTGCACGACGCGCAGGCCACATCTGGTTTCCTGCCGCGACCTCCGTCGTGATCGCCGTAGTCGCAGCTTTGGCCACGCGCGCGGCCGGCCCTCGAACAGACAGCCTGCTCTTCGAATCGCCGACAGTCCCGATGCTCACAGGTGTCGCCGCGTCCGGACTCCTGTACGCTCTCGCGGGAACTGCCATCCGCAGGCTCCCCGGAAGCCGGCCGGTTGCCAGGCGAGCCATCGCCTGGAGCACGCTCGCTCTGCTCCTCGGGGCGACAGGAGCGTTCGCCTACGCGCGAACGGCACACATCTGCGGGCGTCTGGCCGACTACGAGTCGTCAGTGCTCAGACTCGATCGCCTCGCACGGCCGGGCCATATCGTCGTAGGGCGCTGGGGCAAGGGCATCCTCTTCGATCGGTACGCCATCGGCGGACTGAGTGAAGAGAGGTGGATCAACACCGAACACATGGCCGGAAGCTGGGGTGAAGCGCTTCAAGAAGCTGCGGAGGCAAGATGGGCCGAGGCACTGGCCAGCGGGAGGGAGATATGGCTTCTCGAGTCCTATCCCGCTCTGGAACGTGACCTAGAGGAAGCGGGTTATGTGCTGGAGCTCTTCGGAGAGGTCTATCGCGCTACTCGCCCGCCGGAGGAAGCGTCCTGAGCAGGAATCGCGGCCACAAGAACCGAAACGGAGTCACCGCTCAGGACTCAATCCAGCCCAGTCTGACGGCGGCGGCCCTCACGGTATGCTGCCACCACGACACCCACGAACCCTCCAAGAACGAAGCCCGCGACAGCCATTGCCCGGCGGTTGGGTCTTGACCGTACTTCCGGAGGCACTGCGGGGTCCAGGATCTCAAAACCGAACTCCTCGCGCACGTTGGCCAGCATCACGTTCCTCATCTGCATCTCGACCAGCCTGAAAACCGCGTCCCTAATCTCGTCGGCGCTTGTCCTGCGGAGCTCCTGCGAAAGGTACTCCAGGCTACTCTCTCCCTCAGCCACCGCCTGCTTCCTGAGATACTCGTTCGCTCGGTCGACCAACGCATTGGCCCAAGTGGCGGCAACCTCCGGATCCACCCACTCAACTGACAAAGTTATGAGACCCGTCTCTTCGTCAAGATGAACATGACGAACCGCGTCATCGAAACGTTCGTACGCCTCCCACATCGTCGGCGTGTCCTGCCCCGCGCTCTTCAGCCACTCCTGCTTGCCGGAATCCCAGCGCTTGGGAAACAACACCGGCAACAGACTCTCGTTTCTGATGAAGGCATATGTGAAGCGCCTGGAACGCAGAGCCGCCAGAAGCTCAGCTCGCTCCTGAGTGGCGGCGCCGACTCCTCCCGCGCCACTCAGATTCAGGTAACGCTCCGCAACGGGATTCAGCGCGCTTCCGGCATCGGAGACGACGGGCGCCAGAAGCACCTCCGCTCTGTAAACGGGCGTGACTATGAATGAGTACAAGATCGCCGCCAGCGTGAAGATCGCCACGATTCCCGATATGAGGAGTTTGTGGCGCAACAGCAGGCCGGCGATGTCCGACAGAGAAAGCTCGCGTCTCGCCTCATTCACCTCGGGACTCCGGTTGAACTCGCGTAGGAGCGGCGTTGGTTGGCCAAAGGACAACGGGCGCCGCCATGGATCAGTCGAACAGCCCCACCGTATACGCGCTCGCCGCCGCGATGCCGATCTGGTAGAGGACCTGGCTTATGTCCAGCAGGAACCGCATGCCGTCGAAGCGCTCGAGCGTCTCCGGCACGATGATGACGTCGCCCGGCCCCAGGCTGAGCCGCCTGCCGGTATCGACCGAGCCGTCCGCCTTGACGACGTAGGTGTCGCCCAGGTCGCCGAACCTGGTCGTCCCTCCCGCCTGACGGATGTAATGGCGAACGCCCTTGCCGTCCTGGTAGACGAACGCCGTCGGGTTGTTGATCTCGCCCATGACCATCACGAAGTCCGGCTTCTTCGGGACGTGCAGCCGGTCGCCGTCGGTCAGCACGACGTCCTCCTCGCTGCCCGGATCCTCCACGACGTCCTCGAGCGATATCACCATCCTCCCGGTCGCCTCGGTGTTCCTGAGCTCCTCGACGAGCTGGCTGCCGGCTTCGAGCGCGGCCTGCCGCTGCGCGCGCTCGGACGCCCTGTCCTCGCCCGTCGAGCCGACCGTGAGGCGCGCCAGGTCGGCCTCGAGCTGATCAGCCATCCTGTCGAGCTGGTCGGCCTGGAGCGAGCGTATCTCCTCCCTGGTGAAGATCGCTGCCGGCAGGTACGCGTCTCCGAGGAAACCGCCGAAGCGGTCGACCAGATGGGAGAGCTGCTCTCCCTCCTCGACGGGGTACCGTCCGGGGAAGGCCACCTCGCCGGACACCTCAACGACCTCGTCTTCGCGCCAGTTCGAGATCCTGCGGATCAGCAGCTTGTCGTATGGCTTGAGCGCGAGATCGGCCTCTTCCTCGCCCGCGAGGATCGCGTCGAGATCGACGACGAGCTGCCTGTACTCCCGCCTCTCGCCGTCGATGACCGCGTATCTTGTCAGCTCCGCCTCCTCGCGGTAGGCGGAGTCCTTGAAGTTCCCGCCCGAGAAGATCAGATCCGAGACCGTCATGTTCTCGTACAGAGGATACGTACCGGGCTTGTTGACCTCTCCGAACACCTGTACCTGGTCCCGCTCACGAAACTCCCACAGGGAATGGACGACGAGTTCGTCCAGGTCGTCTAGAACCACGTTCTCCCGTTCGTCGTCCGCGAGGACGCGCCGAAGGTCGATCGGTATCTTCCTCACCTCCAGCGCCACCGGATCGGTCCTTAGTAGCTCCGCCTCCGGCAGCCACGCGTCCCGAGTGAGCCCTCCTGCCGCAAGAACCAGATCGAGCACGCGCATGTCCTTCCGGTGCTCGTAGTTCCCGGGGCTTCTCACTTCGCCTCTCACGCTAACGCGGGGCGCCGCCCTGAAGTGCGCGCGGTGGAAGACGTAGACCCGGTCCCTCGGCTGGAGCGCGAGGTCCGCGTCCGGCTCGCCGTCCAGGAGCGCGCGGCCGAGATCGAAGCCTATGTACACGGGCTCCCGGTTCAACTTGCTCTCGCGCTCTATCAGTCCATAGTCGAAGTACGTCTCGGGCAGAAGCGCGTCGGTCGACGGCACGAGATCGAGGAGCGTCATTCCGTCGAAGTACTGACGCTTCCCCGGCCGGAGGACGTTGCCTTCGAGGAAGACGGCCCGCTCGTCGCGATCGACTATCGAGTAGACCTTGAGAAGATCGCCGTCCTGAGCCGTCCACTCGCTCGCGCCACCGATACTCATGTCGTATGTGACGCGGCGGCCCTCTTCTATGCGCTCGAGCTGGATCAGGTCCTCGTACGCCGTCGGCCGGAGCCCCCCCGCCAGTTCGATCAGCTCCGCCGCCGTCAACGGCTCGACCATCTCGTATATGGCGGGACGCAGAACCTCCCCGGCGACGCCGACGAGCGGTCCGACCGGGGGAACGAATATGGCGTCACCCGGCATGAGCCGCACGTCGGCCGACGTGTCTCCCTCGATCAGAAGATCGTAGAGATCTAGCTCGCCCACGACCCTGCCTCCGCGCTTGAGCTGGACGCGGCGAAGACTGCCTATCTTGCGCACGCCTCCGCTGGCGAAGAGCGCGTTCGTGAGCGTCGAGAGCCCGCTGACGGTGTAGCTGCCGGGCCGGAAGACCTCCCCAAGCACGAAGACGCGGATCGAGCGCAGCCTGCCCATCGACACGCTGACCTCGACCCCGATCATCCGGTTCTCGACCTCGCGGGCCAGAAGTTCCTTCATCTCGCGAAAGGTGAGGCCGGCCACCGTGATCGGGCCGAGCTCGGGGAACGAGATGACCCCCTCCCGGTCCACAGTGAGGTCCGTAGAGAGGTTCGTCTTCCCGTAGAGCTGGACGCGGACCTCGTCGCCCGGTCCGATCAGGTAGTCGGGGCTGACCGGCACGTCGGTCGCGGGCGCGAACGTCGTCGGCGCGCCGGCGAAGAGCTCGTAGCCGAACTGCTTGAGTTCCTGGTCGACCTCGAGCGGCCTCGACTCGGCGACGAAGTTCCTGAAAGCCCGCTTGATCTCGAGGGCTTCCTCGGTCAGTGGCTCCAGCGGTGGCGGCGCGGGCGCCGACGGCCCCGGAGCTGCTCCCGTGTCGGCCCGGGCCTGCTCGATCGGACTCTCCTCCGGCTCCCGGGGCTCCATCACCTCGGGCGTGCTCACGTCCCGCTTTGCGCCCGTCCCGGCCGGGGGCGAGCCCAGCTCCCGGAGGAGCGCGGCCCGCTGCTCGGGCGAGAGGTCCCTGAGAATCTCAAGCTGCTCGTCGCTGGGCGTCTGCGCCGGCGCCGTGCCGACTGGAGAGCCCATAAGCAGCAGCGCTACAAACAAGAGTACGCCGGGAGCAACCCGCGCTCGTACTGCCATCTGCCGTACCTCCGTGTGCTCGCTCGTATGCCCGCCGACGTGCGCGACGCAAAGAACGCCGACGCGCGCCCTGTCGCACGTGCAAGAGGCGCACCTACGCCCGCATTCTGTGCGAGCTTCGGTGCGCTGTCAATAGGAGAGAGCGGCGCCCGACCAGGCTCCGCTCTGTTTGAAGGTCGAGGTGAATGTCTGCATCGAGCTCGGGCGTGGCGTGACGCCGAATTCAAACACGCACCGGAGGCCCGCGCCCGCGCGCGTGCGGGCGCTCCTGAAGACGGTGTGATGCTATCGAATCAACGCGAGCTTCGCCCGTGACCTTACGTCACCGGCTGACAAGCTGACGAAGTAGATACCGCTTCCGACCGCTCGCCCGTCATCATCTGCCGCATCCCACGCTATCTCGTGCGACCCCGCGCGTCTCTCCCCGTCGACGAGAGTGGCGACGAGGCGTCCGGATACGTCGTAGACGCCGACACGCACGTGCGCTCGCTCGGGAAGCGCGTAGGCGATGCGGTCTCCGGGCGCGAACGGGTTCCTTCTCGCCCACACGAGCCTCGGCGCGGCCTGTTCGCCGCCCTCGGGGACATCGAGCGGGACGCTGTACATCGCAGCGTACGCGTCCAGAATCCCCCATCCCATCAGCGTGTCCGGGGACGCGCTCTGCGACGCCGTCGAACGCAGCGTTCCGATCACGTCGCAGGGAGTCCACTCGGGATGGCCCTGCAAGAGCAGCCCTACCGCCGAGGCGGTCAGCGGGCACGAGAATGACGTTCCGTGGGACTCCGTGTACGATGCGGTGTCCTCGGTCGTCGCGACTCTCACGTACAGCCCCTGCGCCATTACGTCCGGCTTTATCCTGCCGTCGTAGGTCGGCCCCACCGAGCTGAACCAGACCCTGGATCCGAGCGAGTCGACCGCGCCGACGGAGAGCACGCTGTCGCCGTCGGCCGGGGCGATCATGTACTTCCAATCGCCTCCGCCCTCGTTGCCCATGGAAGTCACGACGACGATACCGCGCGCGGCCGCCATGTCCGCCGCGATCGTGGTCACCGCGGTCTCGCCGTCCATGTCCTCGTACGTGTACCAGTAGTAGTAGCCGAGCGAGCTGGAGACGATGTCGGCGCCGAGGCTGTCGGCCCACTCGACGCCCTCAACCCAGTAGTCCTCCTCTATCTCTATCTCGTCGTCGACCATCTCGGTCTTGCCGAGGAGGAAGCTCGCGTTGTAGGAGCCGCCGTAGATCTCACCGGGGCACGCCGCGCCGACGCACGAGAGTGTGCTCGTTCCGTGCGAGTCCTGCCCGTCTGGGTCGCCCGGCTCGTTGGCCGTCTCCGTATCGTCGTTTATGAAATCGCGCTCCCCGACGATATCCAGATGACGGAACGCCTGATGATCGGTGTCGAAGCCCGTGTCGAGCATGCAGATGAGAACGCCGCTTCCGTCGAACCCGTCGTCGTGAAGCGCGGGGATGCCGATCTGGTCCAGCTGGCCAAACGAGCCGCCGTAGTCGAGAGAGCGACCGCGCTCCCCCGTGCGTGGCTCCCACGGCGCCTCCACGGGCTCCGGCAGGCGCTTCACGCCCCGAGCCACGGGTCTCACCTCCCGCACAAACGGAAGCCCGGCGATCGCCGCCGCCTGCGCGGCGTCGGCCTCCACCGAGACCGCGTTGAGCCAGCGGCTCCGCGTCTCCACCGTCGCGCCAGTGGCCGCCACGGCCTCGACGTAGCGCGCGGCCACAGGAAGGTCGTTCACGTTGACCTCGGCGCCCACCTTCGCTCTGCGCTCCAGCGCCCTCCGCGGCAGCTCGGAGCGGAAGGCCGCGATCGCCCGACCCCGCTCACCCGCGGAAATCCCCTTGTCCGTGAAAAAGACCCACAGCCTGGCATCTCCGTCCGGAGAAGCGGCGCCTGCCGACGCCGAGAGCAGGAGGACGCCGAGCGCGAGTGCCGCGACTCGAAGAAGGGCTCTGCTGCGTCTCATAGATGCCTCCACGTAAGTGCCCTTATTAACTGTACTTACCATTATAGCACTAATCCATGGAGACAGCAAGAACGGCCCATGGCATCCGGAAGGACCGCAGACAACGTGACAGGATCCTAAAGCAGCGTCTTCAGGGACTCGAAGTTCGCGAAGTCGGCGTGGTGGATGATCTGGGCCTCGGGCATCCGGCGCGCGCCTTCGCCCTCCTTGGCGTGGACCGCGATCAGGTGGCAGACCTCGGACGGGATCCCGTGCTTGAAGGCGAGCGCGGTTCCGGAGAACGGATGGCGCAGGTCCTTCCCGAGATCGCTCTTCGTGAACTTCCCGCCCTCGCGCCTGTACTCGAGTAGCTTCCCGACGTCGTGCAGGATGCCGCCGGAAACCAGGCGGTCCATGTCGATCGGCATCCGTGCTCCGTAGAACTCCTTCATGGTCTCGGCTATCGCGATCGCCGTCCGCGTGACCGACCGCGTGTGCTCGAGGAAGCTCACGCCCGTGTCGATGAGCAGCGTGAACGGGATCTCATCCAGGTCCGAAACGTCCCACCCGCCCTGCTCCATCGCGTCGATCCACACGTCGAGCGTCTTCTCTCGCAGGTCCTCGTCGGAAATCCGGTCCAGCTCAGGCAGGACCTTCCTGACTTCGTCTCGTCCCGGCATCTCCCCTCCTGTTGTCGTCACCTGCTTCCGGCCAGCTTCTTCCTCGCATACGGCAGGAGTCCGCCAGCGTCCCTGATCGCCAGTATCTCGGGGGGAAGCGGCGGGAAGCTGAAGTCCCTGCCGCCGACCGTGATCTTGCCGCTCTCGACGTCGAGCGCGACCTCGTCGCCCTCCCTGTACGCCTTCACTGCTTCCGGCGCCTCCACGAGAACGAGCCCCTGGTTGATCGCCGCCCTGTAGAAGATCCTCGCGAAGCTTTCGGCCACGACCGCGGCGATCCCCGCGTCCTTAAGGCCCACGACCGGCTGTTCGCGCGAGCTTCCGCAGCCGAAGTTCGCGCCCGCCATGATGACGTCGCCCGGCTTCACGTTGCCCGCGAACTCGGGGTCGAGGTCCTCCAGCAGGTGGGGGCGGATCTCCTCCGGGGTAGAGCACGTGTACGTGTACTTGCCGGGGAAGAGCATGTCCGTGTTGATGTCGTCCGCGTATCGCCAGACTCTCACCGGTCCCTCCTTTATCTTCAGCGACGCGTGTCACTGCGATCCCGCGGCCGCGCTACCCGTCGGGGTCGCGCCTCGTCCGGCACCAAGCTACCAGACGGGCGCGAACGAGCTCCCGCCGGATCGGCCTGACCGCGGCCGGCTCAGGCCGCCGGTCGAGCGCCGCGCGTTACGCCACTCTCCGCGGATCGGTCAGCCTCCCGGAGAGAGCCGAGGCGGCCACCGTCTGGGGGCTGGCCAGATAGATCTCCGCCTCCTTGCAGCCCATCCGCCCCTTGAAGTTGCGGTTCGCGGTGGAGAGGCATCTCTCGCCGGGCGCGAGGACCCCCTGGTGCGCGCCGAGGCAGGGCCCGCACCCGACCGGCAGCACGAGGGCGCCGGCGTCCACGAGCTTCTCCAGGGTGCCGTCCTCCAGTACCTCGGAGAGGACCGCGCGCGAAGCTGGCAGAACCAGAAGCCTCACCGACGGCGCCACCTTCTTGCCCTCCAGAATCGCGGCCGCGGCCCTGAGATCGGATGCCCGCCCGTTGGTGCACGTCCCAAGCAGCGCCTGCTGGAACTCGAGGCCCTCGACGTCCTTCACCTCCTTCACGTTGTCCACCTTGTGAGGGAAAGCGACGGCCGGCTCGATCGCGGAGAGATCGTAGTAGAGCTCGCCCGCGTACTCGGCGTCCGGATCGGCCCAGACGGGCTCGTAGTCGTCCCGGCTCACGCCCAGGGACTTGAGGTACTCGTCGGTCACCTCGTCGCACGGAAAGACGGCGATCTTAGCGCCCATCTCGATCCCCATGTTCGAGATCGTGAAACGGTCCTCGACCGAGAGACTCGAGAGCGTGTCTACGGAGCCGTGGAACTCGACCGCCTGATAGGTCGCACCGCCGGCGGAGATGTCGCCGATGATCGTGAGTATCACGTCCTTCGCGGAGACCGGCGGCTGAAGCTTCTTCCTCAGGGTCACCTTCACGGTCGGCGGCACGCGGAACCACGTCTCCCCGGTCAGAAGGAGCGCGGCCGCTTCCGTCCGGTCGATGCCCGTCGAGAAGGCGTTGACCGCCCCGTACGAGCACGTGTGCGAATCGCTGCCCACGAGGACCCGCCCCGGCAGTGCGTGTCCCTTCTCCACGACCACCTGGTGACAGACACCCGTGCCGACGTCGTAGAAGTTCGAGAGATCGTGCTTCGCCGCGAACTCCCTCACCCTCGCGTGCCCCGTGGCGGTCTTCTCGTTGGCCGCGGGGACGACGTGGTCGAGGACGATGATCGGCAGTTCCTCGTTCACCACGCCGTACTTCTCCAGATCGCCTTCGATCTTCCCTATGATGGCCGCCGTGTTGTCGTGCGTCAGGAGGTGGTCGGGCTTCACGGTGACGATCTGCCCCGGCTCGACCTCCGGAAGTCCCGCCGCCTTCGCAAGGACCTTCTCAGCGAACGTCATTCCCATGGCAACTCCCCCCGGTGCGTCCGGACGGGCTTCACGTTCCGACGCGCGAAGCCCCAGGAACCCTGCAGCCGGCGGCTACAGCCTCTCGATGATCGCGTCGGTCATCTGCTCCGTCGTGGCAGCTCCCTTCTTGATCGCCTCCGGACCGCCTCTGAGCTTCAGCATGTCGTACGTTCTGACCGAACCATCGGCGATCACCTCGGCGATGGCCTCCCGGATCGCGGTCGCCTTGTCGGTCTCGTCCAGGTAGTCGAGCATCATGCACGACGACAGGAACATCGCGATCGGATTTACGATCGAGGGAGACAGCTTCTCGTACTTCGGCGCCGATCCGTGCGTAGGCTCGAAGACCGCGCAGTCGACTCCGGTGTTCGCGCTGTTCGCGAAGCCCAGTCCGCCCACGAGCCCCGCGAAGCCGTCGGAGACGATGTCGCCGAACATGTTGCCCGCGACGATGACGCCGTAGTCCTCAGGGTTCTTCGTGAGCCACATCATCTGCGCGTCGATGTTCGTGTGCCAGAGATCGATGTCCGGGTACCTGGTGGCGACCTTCCTGCCCTCTTCTTCCATCATGCCCGAGGTCTCGCGAATCACGTTGGGCTTCTCGCATATCGTCACCGACTTGTACCCGAACTTCTTCGCGTACTTGAAGGCCTCCTCGCAGATCCGCCTGCAGGCGGTCCTCGTGAAGATGCGCGTCGAGATCGCCAGGTCCTCCCCCGGTACGTCCTCGAACTTGGCGAACTTCTTGTGCGTCGCGAGAGCGGACCGCACGCCGTCCGGCGGGTCGGTCCACTCGACGCCCGCGTAGAGGCCCTCGGTGTTCTGTCGGAAGACGACGACGTCGACGACCGGCTCATCGAAGCCGTCTTCCTTTCTTCTTATGAAGTTCAGGGGATTGCCGGGGAAGGAGCGGCACGGCCTGATGCAGACGTCGAGGTTGAAGTGCTGCCGGAGTCCCACGATCGGACTGTAGTAGACGTAGCCCTTGTCCGCGAGGTCCTTGGAGATCTCTGCCGCCGCCTTGTCCTTCGGCTTAGACGTTATAGCGCCGAAGAGCCCGACCCTGTGCTCCTCGAGGAGCTTGATCGTCCGGTCGGGGAGCGCGTTTCCCTCGTTGACCCAGAACTCCCAGCCGATGTCGGCGTGGACGTAGTCGGCCTCGAAGCCGACCTTGTCGAGCACGCGGAGCGCCTCCGGTAAGACCACCTTGCCTATACCGTCGCCCGGCATCGTCACTACCGTCCTCTTCGCCATTCAGACCTCCGTTCGCGGCTTCTCAGGGGCGGAAGGCCCGCCCCAGACAACGAAGCGGGGGACGACCCCCCAGGACGCCCTCCGCAGTCAGTAACCGACCGTCAGTATAGCCCGTTCCCGGACGCGGGTCAATGCGCGGGCGGGAGAAAACCCTCTCTCACTCACTCGCGCCAATGCGTCACCCGCCGGAGGCTCTGGCCGTACGCGGGGGGGGCAACGTGCCAGCCGGGGGGGGCCTCCCTGGCGCGGGTCATGCCGTCACACCCCGGAGATTCCCCATGTGCGACGGCATCCAAGAGAACCGGCGGCAGCTCGCTCGTGCTCCTCGCCGTTGACGTCCCGACGGCCGCGGTATAGCCTCAGATGAGCGGAGACAACGGAGGTCACGAACATGAACCGTCAATCAACAAGATCCGCACCGGTGTTCGCCGCGGCCATCATCGCTTGCGCGGCTCTTCCGGCGTTCGTGGGGTGCGCCGGGGACAGCCCCACCGAGCCCGACTACACGGGCGGCGCGACCTATCTGGTCGACCCCGAAGGAGGAGGCGACTTCACGGCCATCCAACCCGCCCTCTCCGCCGCGGTCACCGGCGACACGGTCAGGGTGCTCGCGGGCACGTACGCGGGCGCGTCCAACAGGGATCTCGATTTCGGCGGCGCCGACGTCGTCCTTCTTGCCGTCGCGGCGCGAGGCTCTGTCGTCATCGACTGCGAGGGCGAGGGACGCGGATTCTACCTGCACAACGGAGAGACACGCGACGCTGTGATCGACGGGTTGATCGTGAAGAACGGGAGCGCATACAGGGGAGGCGGCGCGCAATTCGACGGAGCGTCGCCGACAATAAGGAACACCGTCTTCGAGAGCAATGAGGCCGGATTGGACGGCGGCGGAGTCTACATGAGAAACGGGGCCGCCCCGTCATTTGCGGACGTCACCTTCGAGGACAACACGGCGGACTTCAGCGGAGGCGGCCTGAAGAGCGACCCGGACTGCTCGCCGGAACTCACGCGCGTCGATTTCGTGGGCAACTACGCGGCCTCCGGCGCCGGAGCCTCTTTCATATTCTCGGATGGGGCGACGCTCTTCGAGGTCACCTTTGTCGGAAACGAGTCGATATCGTCCGGAGGCGGCCTCTATTGCGGGAACTCCGACGTCGCGCTCGACGAGGCGACCTTCCTGCAGAACAGCGCAACGGACGGAGGCGCGATCGCGCTTTCCGGATCGTCGCCTTCGATCTCACACGTCACGATCGCCAACAACCAGTCGGGCGACGGCGGCGGCATCTACTGCGACTACGGCTCCTCGCCAGTCGTGCGGACGACCGTCATGGCGTTCAACCTAGGGGAGGGCTCGGTCTACTGCGCCGACGAGGCGAGCCAGCCGAACACCGCGAACTGCCTGATCTACCCTGACCTCGTCTCCAACATCCCCTGCGGCGACTCCGAAGACAACCTCTACGGAGACCCGCTCTTCTGCGGTCTGCCCGGCGGAGACGTCTCACTGTGCGCGAACTCGCCCTGCCTGCCCGGAGGCAACGCGTGGGGCCTGAGAGTCGGCGATCGCGGCCAGGGATGCGGGGAGTGCGGCTCAACGCGGCTGCCCACCGACCTGGAACCCGTGGGGAGAGCAACTGGGCTCGCTCGGCGAGGGATGCCCTCGCTGCAACTCCATGGTCCGAAAAAGCTCATGGGGCGCTATCAAGGCGATGTTCAGGTGAAGTAACCGTTTCTTGCGAGCCGGAGTACGTCCGCCGGGGCGGCGATCGCGGGACAACGTACGGAAGGGAGATCATGCGGAAGCTACCGGTCCTCCGCAGCATCCTGGCCCAGAGACTCCGCGCCGTCGGCTCCAGGCTCCCGGCGCCGGCTTTGGCAGTGGTTGTGGCGATGTTTGCATCGAATTCACCCGCCGCCACGATCAGGGTCGACGTCGGCGGCTCCGCCGACTATGACACGATCAGCGAGGCGCTCTCTGCCGCCGCCGACGGTGACACGGTGCTCGTCATGCCCGGCGTGTATAGCGGCCCCGACAACAACGGTCTGTCCTTTGGCGGGAAGGACCTTGTACTACGCTCTGCCGACGGTCTCGGGACCGTCGCTATCGACCACTACAGCCAGTTCACGTCGGTCTTCGAGATCCACGACGATGAGACGCGTGACGCCGTCATCGACGGCTTCGTAATCGACAACGCCTGGGGCTGGCTCATCGCGCCGGTCTTCCGCGTGGTTGGCGCCTCTCCGACGATTCGCAACTGCCGCTTCACGGGCAATCTGTCCACGGGCGGTCACCACACTGAAGGAGCGTGTGGAGTCGGAAAGTTCTGCGCGTCGTCCGGTGCGCTCATCGACTGCTGGTTCGAAGACAACGAGGCTCACTACGCCATTGGCGCTTTGGGCATCTACTCCTCGTCGGTCGATGTGGAGGGCTGCACGTTCATATACAACCGCGACACCTGGGAGGGTATCGGCGCCCTCGAGATCGGGAACTGCACATACTCTTCGGTCACCGGCTGCGTCTTCGTGGACAATCGGGGAACCAGGAGCTGCATACGCATGTACGACTCATACATGGTGACGGTCGAGAACTGCACCTTCGTCGACAACGGGGGAACGTACTACGACGAGGATCCGCACGGTGCCATCATCGACGTGATCGGCCCGTTCCCACTGACGGTGTCGAACTGCCTCTTCGCATTCAACCGCATCGACCACGTACTGACCGGCGCAGATTACATCACGACGACGCGCTCGTGCGTCTACGGGAACGCCAACGGAGACTCGCTCACGGGGACCTACGACCCGGACGATATCATCTGGAACGACCCGCTCTTCTGCGACTTCGCGTCCGGCGACTACACACTCTGCGCCAATTCTCCCTGCCTGCCTGCGCAAAGCGGCTTCACTGAGGTCGTCGGGGCGTATGGATTGGGATGCGGCCCGTGCGACAGCCCCGTTGCACGGTCATCGTGGGGCCGGATAAAGGCCATGTTCAGGTGACGCGACGCGCCCCCAAGCTAACTCGTTGAGACGCACCTTCATTGCTGCTACCATCTCTCCTCTGTGTGACCCAGTTGTAGACACTCCGGAGTGGACTCACGCGCATCGAGTGCGGTGCGACATAGAGTCGGGAATGTGAAGCACCGATAAGGGAGAAACGATATGAAACCCGAATTCGAGAAGATACTGAAGGACACCGGCATCGAGAAGACGAACAGCGGAGCCGCGGCCGGCTCGTTCATCGAGAGCCCCTCGGGCCCCGACATCAAGTCGACGACGCCAATAGACGGGAGCGAGCTGGCTACGGTCAAGGCCGCTTCGGCCGACGACTTCGACGCG
The DNA here is from genome assembly GCA_014728245.1 of Candidatus Effluviviaceae Genus IV sp. GTDB lineage: Bacteria > Joyebacterota > Joyebacteria > Joyebacterales > Joyebacteraceae > WJLY01. Next base: position 6,730 of record WJLY01000027.1, on the reverse strand, counting down.
ATCATGGAGAGGGCGGAGAAGCGATTCGAGACCTGGCGCACGATGCCCGCGCCCAAACGCGGCGAGGTGGTTCGTCTCATCGGCGACGAGCTCAGGAAGCACAAGCGCGAGCTCGGCGCGCTCGTCACCCTCGAGATGGGAAAGATCGTCCCCGAGGGAGAGGGAGAGGTCCAGGAGATGATCGACATCTCCGACTTCGCGCTCGGCCTCTCGAGGCAGCTCTACGGCCTGACCATCAAGTCGGAGCGGCCCGGGCACCGCATGATGGAGCAGTGGCATCCACTTGGGACTATCGGCATCATCTCGGCGTTCAACTTTCCGGTCGCGGTCTGGTCCTGGAACGCGTTTCTCGCGGCCGTGTGCGGAGACACGATGGTCTGGAAGCCGTCGTCCAAGGTGCCGCTGACGGCCATCGCTGTCCAGAAGATCGTGAACAACGTGACGGCCGACATGGACCTCGACGGCGTCTTCAACCTTGCCATCGGCCGCGGCCGCGACGTAGGAGAGCGGCTGATCCAGGATCGTCGGGTCCCGCTCGTCAGCTTCACCGGCTCGACCGCGATGGGCAAGCGCGTGGGTGAGGTCGTAGGAGCGCGCCTCGGGAGCACCATCCTCGAGCTCGGCGGGAACAACGCCGTCGTGGTGGACGAATCGGCCGACCTGGAGCTGGCGCTGAATGCGATCCTCTTCGGAGCGGTAGGGACCGCCGGGCAGCGCTGCACGTCGACCAGACGCGTGATCGCCCACGAGTCGGTGTACGACAAGCTGAAGTCGAGCCTCCTTTCCGCCTACCGGCAGGTCCGCATCGGGAACCCGCTCGATAAGAACACGCTCATGGGCCCCATGATCGACCAGGGCGCCGTCGACACGATGATGAAGGCGATCGGGCGGATCAAGGAGAGCGGAGGGACGGTCCTCTGCGGCGGGGACACGGTGTCGCCGGACGGCCTCGAGGGCGGATTCTACGTCGAGCCCGCGATCGCCGAGGCCGACAACTCCTCGGAGATCGTTCAGGAGGAGACGTTCGCCCCGATCCTCTATCTCATGAGATTCTCGACGATCGAAGAGGCGATCAGGATCCACAACGACGTTCCGCAGGGCCTCTCGAGCGCGATGTTCACGAGAGACCTGCTCTCCGCCGAGGCCTTCCTCTCTCCTGCCGGATCCGACTGCGGCATAGCGAACGTGAACCTCGGTACGTCCGGCGCCGAGATCGGAGGCGCATTCGGAGGCGAGAAGGAGACGGGCGGAGGCCGCGAGTCCGGCTCCGACGCGTGGAAGGCCTACATGCGCAGGCAGACGAACACTGTCAACTACTCGACCGAGCTTCCGCTCGCGCAGGGCATCGAGTTCGACCTGTAGCGCGCCGGCCGCGCCTTCCCCGGGCTGGCTCGGGCGGCCCGGGGTTTCCTGAGCGCGACTGCATGCAAGAGACGCCGCCCCATGAACCGGGGGCGGCGTCTCGCTATTGCATGCCCGGAGCGCGAAGGAACTCCCGGGCCGCCCAGGACTGATGTGGTAACGCGGCGGGCGCGCTACAGAGAACCGGGTGCCCGGCCCGCGAACGGCTACTCGGCCTTGAGCTGCCGTACGGAGTCGATCACGGTCCCGTCGACCCACTCGATCGCGGCGACCACTCGGTCCTCGAACTCCGGTTTGGCCGGAGGCCCGCCGCAGATGTCCTCGACCTCCGCCTTCAGCTCCTCAATCGGCCTGACGGGGAGGTCGCTTTCCGAGACCGCGGACAGAAGGTCCTCTCGGCGCGGGTTTATGGCGATACCGCGCTCGGTGACGATGACGTCGATGAGCTCTCCCGGCCCGCAGAGCGTCGTCACCTCGTCGACCAGGACCGGGATCCTGTTCCTGAACGACGGGATCGGGAGGATCGTGCACTTCGACGCCAAACAGTTCTGCCACCCGCCGATCCCGTGCAGGAGCTTGCCGTCGGAGTGCGTAACGACGTTCGCGTTGAAGTTGACGTCGACCTCTGTCGCGCCGAGCACGACGCAATCGACCATCGAGGCGAAGTTTCCCTTCCCGTGGTAGTTGTAGCTCGTGAACGGGCTCGTGTTCACGTGCGCCGGGTTCTCGCGCATCGACCGCACGCCCTCGAGGTCGAACGTCTGGCCGTCCAGTATGTAGTCCGTCAGCCCCTCCTCCAGCATCGCCGTCAGGTACTGAGTGCTTCCGCCGCGCACAAACCGCGCCTTGACCCCGGCGTCGCGCATCATGTCCATGAGGAAGATGGCGAACGAGAGCGCGGTCCCGCCGGCGCCGCACTGGAACGAGAAACCGTCACGCATGATGCCGGCGTCGCGCACGAACCGGGCGGTCATCTCCGCTATGCGAAGACGGTCGGGGCTCTTCGTGATCTGGGTCGTGCCGGATACGATCTTCGAGGAGTCGCCAATCGCTTCCATCGTGGTCACGAAGTCGACGTGGTTCCCCTGGATCTGCCACGGCACGCACGGAAAATCGATCAGGTTGTCCGTCACGACGATCACCCTGTCGGCGTACTGCGAGTCGGCCAGCGCGAACCCCAGAAGCCCGCACGCCGCGGGACCCGTAAGACCGTGCGCGTTCCCAAAGGGGTCAGCCGTCGGCGCGGCGATCACCGCGATGTCGATGTGGACGTCGCCGTCCTGCACGGCGCGGTACCTTCCGCCGTGCGAGCGCAGTACGCCCATCCCCTTCATGTTCCCCCTCGAGCAGTACTCGCCCAGGGGGCCGTTCATGCTCCCCTCGATGTGATGGATGACGCCGCTCTTCATGTGCTCGATCATGCCGGCGTGGCAGGGGAACGACGCGCTGGGAAACCACATGAGGTCGCGGGCCCCGAGCTCGGCGGCCGCGTCCATCGTGGCGTTGGCCACGAAGTCGCCGTTCCTGAGATGATGATGGGTGGAGACGGTCATCCCGTCCTCGAGCCCGGCGGCCTTCAGGGCGTCCTTGATGCTGGGGACCAGCTTGTTGCCGCTCGCAGGGTAGTCGATGCAGGTGGCGAGCGGCGGCGCGGCCTTCTTTCCCGAGGGCCGGTGTCCGCCCACCCCCTTGTAGGGAACCGCCTCCTTTCCATTCACCTCCGCGGGCACCATCCGTCCGGCCGCGTTCCGCACGAGTTTCTGCTCAGACATCGTCACCTCCCTCCCGCCAGTTCTCCGGCAGGATCCCGGACGCGATGGCAAGTTCGACCGTACGCTGCGCCCGCTTCACAACCGGCGGATCGATCATCTTGCTTCCGAGCGAGACGACCCCCAACCCCTCCGACTCCGCCTTCTCGAACGCCTGCACGATGCGCTTCGCCTTCTCGAGCTCCTCCTCGGTCGGAGCGAAGCCGCGATGGATGACCTCGATCTGGCGCGGGTGGATACAACCCTTTCCATCGAAGCCGAGCGACTTCGCCTCGCGCACGCTCGCGAGCAGTCCATCCATGTCCGACACGTCCGAGAAGACCGTATCGATCGGCTGCACGCGCGCTGCGCGGGCGGCGTTCACGACCTGCGAGCGCGCCCAGAAGCTCTCGCGTCCCTTGTTGGTCCTCTGTGTGCCGATGTCCGCCGTGTAGTCCTCCAGCCCGATCGTGAGAGCCACCACGTTCTTCGAGGCGCTCGCGATCTCGTACGCCCGCCAGCACCCGAGCGCGCTCTCTACGATCGGCATGAGGTAGACGGGGGACTTCATGCCCCGGTCCGCCAGAATAGAGACGACACGCTCGTCGACCGCGGCCACGTCGTCGGGGCTCTCGCACTTCGGTATCAGGATGACGTGCACGTTGTGCGGCACGATGTAGTCGAGATCCTCCAGTCCTTCGGGGAGCTGGTTGATCCGCACCATCCGCTCCGCGCCCTTGAAGTCGACCGCCCGAAGAGCGTTCCTGACCACATAGCGCGCCGCGTCCTTCTCGGACGGGGCCACGCTGTCCTCAAGATCGAGGATCACTCCGTCCGGGCTGTGAAGGCCCGCGTTGACCATGAACTTCGGCTGGTCGCCGGGCAGGTAGAGCCTGGAGCGTCGGAACCTGTCTCTGCTGGTTCCGTACCGGCTCCAGGGCTTCGCCTCGGGCAGCAGTTCGCCCTCGAGATCCGGGATCGCGCGCCTGGCGGCCGCCTCCAGCCTCGCGTCCAGCACGAACGGCAGGGCTCCCGCGTCGACCACCCGAACGGCGGCGTGTTCGACGCCGAGTCGTGACAGCCCGTCGACGGCATCCCTTTCTATTGCCTCGCCGTACATAGGCGCCACGATGCTCTCGACCGATACCGTGACCCCTCCCTCGCCCCTCGGCTCCACCGACACCCAGCAGTCAGAGCGGACTCTTCCTTCCTTCCGGCCTGCCTGGCCCTTTCGGCTCACAAGTCGCCTCCTTCGTCTTCTGCGCGGCGTTTCGCGATCGCGTCTCCGGGACCCTTCACACCGTCATCCACGCGGCGTCGAGCGATCAATCCTCCATGGAGCATCTCCACCGATTGCCTGCGCCGCGTGAGGCAGCCTCGGCACGGGAGCGTCTCCATCAAGCACCTACGCGGCGCGCAAAAGTCCGCCCCTCTGGTAGATCTCCATCTGTACATCCGAGAACGGCCTGCCCTCGAATGTCTCGCCCGACTTCGCGACCGTGATCTTCCCTGACGGCAGATCGACCTCGACCTCGTCGCCGTCCTCGAGACCGCTGTCCGTGAGGTCGGCCGTCATGATCGGCACTCCCGCGTTTATTGCGTTGCGTTCGTATATGGCCCCGAACGACTTCGCTATGATGAGAGACACTCCCAGGCTTGTGAAGCAGTCGACCGCCTGCTGCCGCGAGCTGCCGCACCCGAAGTTCCCGCCGGTCACGAGGATGTCTCCCGGCCCCGCTTTCGAGGGGAAGTCCTCCCAGCCCGGGAGGTTCCCGAACGTGTACTGGCCCATTTCCGCGAGTTCGGTCACCGCCAGATGCCGGTTGTGGTAGATCATGTCGGTGTCGATGTTGTCGCGGTCGACGACCCATACGCGTCCCCGGACGGTCGTCGGACGCTCTTCGGCGGGCGCGCCGGGAGCCGCCCCGCCTCCGGCGGGAGCCTCTCCGGACGGCATGAACACGGCGGGCTCCTTCGGCATCTCAGCGGCCGTGGCGATGACGCCCGCTACGGCGCTCGCCGCCGCAGTCTCGGGAGACGCCAGATAGACCTCGCCCTTCCCCTGCTTACCCGGGTAGTTCCTGTTCCCGGTGCTGACCGTGACCTCGCCGGGGCCGTTCTGCCCGATCTGCCCGGCGGCGCAGCCCGCGCAACCCGCGTTGCCCACCAGGGCGCCCGCGCGCTTGAAGACCTCGAGGAGGCCGTCCTCCAGACAGCGTGTCCAGACTGCGTTGGTCGAGGGAACGATCTTGAGCACGACGCCGGGCGCCACCTTCCGGTCGCGAAGGATGTTTGCGACCGCCGTCATGTCCTCGTAGCGGCCGTTCGTGCAGGAACCGACGAACACCGAGTCCACCTTGGTACCCGCGACCTCGGCCACGGGAACGACGTCGTCGGGATGGCCGGGCCGCGCGATCATCGGCCCGAGCCCCTCGATCTCCACCTCGGTCTCGCCGTCGTAGCCCGCATCGGGGTCCGCCTCGACCTCCATGATCTCGGCCCCCGCGTCCCTGCAATGCTCCACCACGAGTTCGCTGGGCTCAAAGAACGTTATGATCCCGCCCATCTCCGTGGCCATCGAGGCCACCGTCACCCGCCCGTCGAGCGATAGACGACGCGCGGCCTCGCCCCGGTACTCTCCCGAGTAGCCCAGAAGCCCGCTGGCTCCGAAGTGAGAGAGGCAGGCCAGCACTAGGTCCTTCGGCGTCGCCCCCGGCGACGGGGACCCTGAGAGCGTGATCTTCATCGACCTGGGGACTCTGAACCAGACCGAACCGTTGGCCCACGCGTATGCGATGTCCTGGTCGCCCATGCCCTGTCCGAACGCCCCGATAGCGCCCAGTATGTTGGCGTGCGAGTCGGTGGAGACGAGCGTCCCTCCCGGCCCGACCAGCCCTTCGTCTATCGCGAGGTGCGTCCCTATGCCCATGTCGATGTCGTAGACACGGATTCCCCGATCCCGCGCGAACCTGCGGCAGACCTGTTGGTTGGCCGCGTACTTCTGGTCGGATCCTCCGGGGTTGCAGTCGAACGTGAAGAAGGTCCGCTCCGGGGCGTCGATGCCGAGCCCGTTCTTCTCGAGGTTCCGTACGACGTTGGCGCCGCCGAAGTCCCTGGCCAGCCTCGCGTCGATCCTCACGTCAACGACGTCGCCGGGCGAGACCTCCCGTCCCGCGTGCGCGGAGATGATCTTCTCGACTACCGTGTTTCCCACGTTCTTCCTCCTCGTTGCGCCGTCCGCTCGCGGCGGCCGATAGGGCCCCACATCGAAACGCCGCCTGACCACAAGGGCTCCATGCGGCCTTGCCGCGTCGGGAGTCGCTGTGATCAGGCGGCCATCGTCGCCGATTGCGAGTCTCGGCGTCGCACATGGGACACCCGCCCGCGCTAGGGCTCTCCGCGGTCATCACGCCGCCGGCCCTTCCAATTACTTCATTATGAGGACCTTGCCCTCCTTAGTTCCTACATCGCCCGCGTCGACATGCCAGATGTACACGCCGGGGGCGACCTCATCGCCGTCCTCGTTCTTGAGGTCCCAGGACAACTGGTCGGTGTCGACCGAGACGGCATCCTCGGGATGGTGCAGCGTCCGCACGAGATCGGCCGCCACGGTGTAGATG
>WJLY01000225.1 GCA_014728245.1 Candidatus Effluviviaceae Genus IV sp. | reverse complement strand
GGGGCAAGCGTGAGTTGAGTATCATGTCCCCGGAACCCCGCGGCCGCGACGACCGCGACCGCCGCCACCGCCGCACAGATCGGTCCCGTCGGCATGCCCTTCCCGGGCGCCGGCCGCCGCCTGCGGTCCGTACTCACCTCCGATGGCTCTCACGTCGGCAGGACGTGGAAGGCCCTGGGCGGCACGCCTTTGACGAGGTAGTATATCACTCCTATCGCCACCGGCACGAGCGCGCCCAGGATCTCCCCCGCGACGAGGCCTATCGCCAGGGGCTTCAGCCTCTCGTGCATCTTCCCGCCGCCGTAGCGCACGACGAGGGACTTCAGCGCCCACCCGATCAGGAAGGATGCGCACAACCTGCGGACCGGCTCGGTGCACCAGGTCACGAAGAGTATCGGGTGCACCGGCCAGCCGGGAAAGCGAAGTCGGACCACCGAGAACACCGTCACGGCCGCGAGGCCGGCCAGTGTCGCGACAATGCAGGTCCAGTTGGGGGAGATGCGGCTCGGGCGCCACCCGCCCCCGGCGGAGGTCACGTCGTCCAGCATGCCCTGGGCGTCGAGCCGCTGGCCCACCTTCACGGCGTTGTCGAACGGCATCCTGGTCACGGCCCTCTCGGCCCAGCCCTCCCAGATCGTGCTGCCCTGGTCGTACTGTATGTAGAGCGTGACCGGCAGTGCGACGGCCAGACCCAGCACGACGGCGCCCATGGCGATCCAGGCCGTGCGCCCGCGGCGGGCTCCCCGCCGCTCGAGCAGCTTCAGCGAGTTCGTCATGAAGGGCATGAGCGACTCGCGCGGGTCGATGAAGAGAACCACCGTCAGCATCTGCATGGCCAGCAGCACCGTGAGGCCGAGCGCGTTCACGCCGAAAAGCCCCCACAGTACAACGCACGGGAAGACGTACGGCTGGATGTAGAAGAGGCCCGCCTCCGCGATCAGACGGCTCATCACGACGAACAACATCACGAGTATCCCGGCGTAGAGGGCGGCCAGGACGATCCCGATCTCCGCGAAGAAGGCCGCGTAGAGGACGAACGCGGCCATGAGCCCGAGGAACAGGCGGCAGGCGAGCACCTCGTTCGGCGTGGCCTCGCCCTCGGCGCCCGGCACGAAGCTCTGCTTCAGCACGCTCCGGTAGTAGTGCCTGCCCGTGTAGACCATCGAGGCGAAGAGCCCCATGTTCGCGCCGAAGAGGACGAAGGTCGAGGGCTTCACGCCGATGTACCACGAGCCCCCCTCGAGCACGCCGTCGAGCGCGAAGCCGAACGCCGCGAAGGCTCCCGCCACGAGCGCCCAGAGCCACGGGCCTATCCCCAGCGCAAGCGCCACGTCCGTCGGCACGAAGTAGGCGATGCCGACCGCCGTCATGTAGATCGTCGGGCTGAACAGCCTCCCCCCGCCGCCTTCCACCAGCGTCGGGAAAAACTGCGCGAGCGGCGAGAAGTCGAACTTTGTGGGAATGTGGACGAAGAGGCGCGGGTACCATACGAAGCCGTAGTTGTTCAGGTTGAGGGCGAAGACTATGAGCATCGGTATCCAGAAGAGCCTGTTGCGGAGGACGGGGCTCCCCTTCTCGCCCTCCGGCGGCAGGAGGCTCGCCGTCACGGCGGCCAAGGGGTACGGGCACTGCTCGTGCCGGGACCACTGTCTGTGGACCACCACCGCGAGCGCCGTGAGGGCGCCCCACAGGGCCAGAATGGGCGGCAGCCAGAGGAGAACGACGCCGCTCCACGCCGACCAGGGCACATCCCAGAAGGAGGCGTGCGACTCGGGCGACCCGAGCCCCGAAGCGAAGGCGGTGAGTATCCCGTCCTCGTCCTCGCTGACGTCGACGAGCATCTGTTGGGGGGCCCTGTCCACCACGTCGTACGTCTGCCAGGCGGGCTCGGTCTTCTCGTGGTAGTGCGGCATTATGAGGGACGACGTGAAGGTCCGCATGAGACCCGACGCCGGCACGCAGCAGGCGGCGAGCGTGAGCGTCAGCGCCACCGCGATCTCCCGCCCCGAAAGCGCCAGGCGCTTGAAGAGCGGGTTCAGGAGCATCACGAAGACGACCAGAGGCCCGTAGACGGCCACGGGCAGGTGGCTGCCCACGAGGTAGGTCCCCTTGAGCACCCTGTCGTTCAGGAACGTCAGCCCGCAGATGAGCACGGCTCCGGCGAGGCCTATCAGTACGCTGCGTTTGGTCATCCGGTCCCGGTCCTCTCGGGATGGCGGGCCCCGGCGAGCGATCCGAGCTGTGCGAGGAAGGCCGCGCGTATGCCCCCCGTCTCGGTTGGCGGGACGTCCCAGGTGACCGCGCCACCGCAGTCGTTCACGTGCCGGGTGAAGCCCGCGACGAGGTCCGCCGGGAACCTCGGTTCTCCGCGTCCCCAGCCGTCCCCCATGAACGTCAGGATGTGGAACTGCGCCCCGTCGATGAGGCGTTCCATCCTGCCGGTGTACGAGTAGCTCGTGCGCGCGGGGAGGGCGCCCGCGACCTCACCCGCGGTATAGTCCTCGAACTCCGTGAGTGAGACCACGGGGACCTTGACTCCGGGGTTGAAGGCGACGATTGAGTCGGGGTTCCCTGCCCTGGCCGCCGCCGCGAAGCTCGCGAAGTTGGGTTCGTCGGGGGACCGGTACATCCTGTCGGAGTAGTAGCAGCCGTCGAACCACCATCCGCAGACCGCGCGGCCCCATCGCTCGGACCACTCGCGGATCACGGCCTCCCAGTTCCTCTGGAAAGCCGAGAGTCTCTCGTCGACCTCTCCGCGCGCCGCGTAGGTCCCGGGGCGCAACCCCCACTTGGACGCGTCCCAGAGGGGCGTGCACCCCAGACCCTCGACCGCCAGGCGGTCCTGCGCGGGCGCATGGCTCGGCAGGTAGACCATGAGCCTGGTTCCCGCGGGCTCGAGCGCGCGAGCGAGATCGGCGACGAGGTCGCGGCGCGAGAGACGGCTCGGGCTCCTGCCGACCAGCGAGTCGTAGCGCTCGTTCGGAGAGAGGTAGTGCCCCGTGTTCTGCCCGAGGGTGATGAAGAGATACGGCGCGCGGACATCGGCAAGCTGCCGGGCGAGCCCATCGACGTCGAAGCCGTCGACGAGAGCATTCCATTCCGTTGCCGGCAGGTCGGCCCCGCTCTGCGAGCTCGCCGGCGCCGCAAGGTAGTGCATGAAGACGCCCCAACGGGCGTCGCGAAGCCAGTCGCTGCGCGCCATTCTCGACTCCGTCCCAACCGGGCGCCCGCCTTCGCGGGGCCGCAGCCCACTCAGGCGCGGCGAAGGCCCGCCGGGAAGCGAACGGCCTCGACGCGGTGCCTGCCGACAGGCGGACAGAGAGCGCGGAGGGTACAGAGAGCGAGGCCGTCCTCTGCCCTCTCCCGTCTCTCCGCGACCTGCGCGTCGACGCCGTCCCCGGGGGCCTCCTCTGCGTCAGCAGATCCTGGGCAGCTCCTCGCCATAGGGCATATCGACGATCCTCTCCCCGCCCATCCGCGTCCTGAGGATGAGCGGCCGCTCGCGGGCCGGGACCACCCGACCGATGAACGCAGCGTCGCCTCCGAACGGATGCTCTCTCACCGCCGCGAGCGCCTCCTC
>WJLY01000224.1 GCA_014728245.1 Candidatus Effluviviaceae Genus IV sp. | reverse complement strand
TTCTACCGGGAAGGCAGCGTCAGGCGCAGGAAGTGACCGACGGCCGGGCCCTGCCCGCGGCTCCAGCGGGACGGGCGACGGGACGGCCGCGGATCCACAAGACGGGGGTTCCATGGACGATCTCAAGTTCGCTAAGACGCACGAGTGGGTCAGGGTCGAAGGCGATCAGGCGACTGTAGGGCTCTCCGACTACGCCCAGGGCGAGTTGGGCGACATCGTGTTCGTCGAGCTGCCCGAGGTCGGGACCGACGTGTCACAGGGCGAGAGCCTGACGACGGTCGAGTCGGTCAAGAGCGTGAGTGAGATCTACGCGCCGCTCTCGGGGAAGGTTTCGGCCGTCAACGAGAACCTCGAGGAGGAGCCGGGCGCGATAAACAGCGACCCCCAGGGGGCCGGCTGGATCCTCCGAATCGAATTCGAGAACCCAGGCGAGCTCGACGGCCTGATGACCGCCTCGGAGTACGAGGAATACACGAAGGGATAAGCCGCTCTTGCCGTACGTTCCCAACACCGACAGCGACCGCGAGCACATGCTCCGTCGGATCGGGGCGAAGGACCCGGGCGAGCTCTTCGAGGACATTCCCGAAGACCTACGGCTCGGGCGCCCGCTCGACGTTCCGGGCCCTCTTTCGGAGCAGGAGCTTCATCGCCACATGATGAAGCTCGCGAGCATGAACCGGACCGCCGACGACGTCTTGTCCTTCCTCGGAGGTGGGGTCTACGACACGTACGTCCCGGCCGCGGTCTCCCGAATCACCGGCATGCCCCAGTTCTACACGGCCTACACTCCGTACCAGGCGGAGGCGAGCCAGGGCACGCTCCAGGCGATCTACGAGTTCCAGACGATGGTCGCGCGCCTCACGGCCATGGAGGTGGCCAACGCGTCGCTCTACGACGGCGCCACTGCGACGGCGGAGGCGGCGCTCATGGCGGTCGACGTCAGGAAGAGGCGGAAGCTGGCGGTTGCGGGCACGTTGTCTCCGATGTTCCGCGACGTGCTGAGGACGTACGTGTCCTCGCTCGACGTCGAGATCGAGGAGCTTCCCGTCGGAGAAGGAGCGACCGATCCCGCCTCGGCGGCAGAGGCCCTGAGCGGGGCGGCGGCGCTGATCGTTCAGCATCCGAACTTCTTCGGGTCGCTCGAGCCCATGAAGGAGCTCGGGCGGCAGGCGGATTCCGCGGGCGCGCTGCTCGTGGCCGTGGTCGATCCGCTATCGCTTCTTCTGCTCTCTCCGCCGGGCGAATACGGCGCCGACATCGCTGTCGGCGAGGGGCAGTCGCTCGGCGCGCCGATGGGCTACGGCGGTCCGCTCCTGGGCTTCATGGCGACACGCCGGAAGTACCTCAGGAAGATGCCCGGAAGGATAATCGGCGCGACGGAGGACGCCGACGGCCGACGTGGCTACGTGATGACGCTACAGACACGCGAGCAGCACATCAGACGGGAGAAGGCGACATCCAACATCTGCACGAACCAGGCGCTCGTCGCCCTGGGAGCGACCGTGTACATGTCGCTCCTCGGGGCGCGCGGGCTCCGCGAGCTGGCGCTTCGCGTATCGTCGACGGCGCATTACGCGGCGGCGGCCCTGTCGCGGATAGACGGCGTCTCGCTCAGGTTCCCCCGGCCGTTCTTCCGCGAGTTCGCCGTGAGGCTGCCCTTCGACGCGCGTCGCGTGAAGGCTGAGCTCGCAGAGGCGGGGATCTGGCCGGGCCTCTCCTGCGGGTGTTACTATGAGGGGCTCGACGACTGCCTCCTGGTGTCGGTATCCGAGACGCACGGGAAACACGACGTTGACACGCTTACCTCGGCGATAAGGGCGGTCGTGGAACAGGGGGACGGCAGGTGACAGTTCTCTTGCGAGAGAAGCGGGCGCCGGAGCCCACGGTCTTCGAGCTCAGCTCGCCCGGGCGAGGGAAGTGGCGACTACCCGAGCCGGACGTCGAGCCGATCGATCCGGCCGAGGCGTTCGGCGAGGAGAACCTGCGAGGGGCCCCGCCCGCTCTCCCCGAACTTACCGAGCCCGAGGTGGCCCGGCACTTCATGAGGCTCGCCGAGATGAACCACCACATCGAGAAGGCGATCTATCCGCTGGGGTCGTGCACGATGAAGTACAACCCCAAGATCAACGAGGAGGTGGCCGGGCTCCGAGGCTTCACGCGGCTGCATCCCGAGACGGAGCCCTCGGAGTGCCAGGGGGCGATCGCCCTCATGTACGATCTCTCCCGGCATCTGTGCGAGATCTCAGGCATGGACGCGGTGAGCCTGCAACCGCCCGCCGGCGCTTCGGGAGAGCTGGCGGGCATGCTCATCTTCCGCGCCGTGATGCGCGACAGAGGGGAGAGGCGGACCAAGGTGATCGTGCCCGATTCGGCCCACGGCACCAACCCCGCCAGCCTCGCGCTCTCGGGATTCAGTCCCGTCGAGCTGGCGTCGGGGCCCGACGGCAGGGTCGACATCGAACGCCTGCGCGAGCTCATGGACGAGGACACGGCCGGCGTGATGATCACGAATCCCAACACGCTCGGCGTGTTCGAGCGACGCGTCGACGAGCTGACCGGGATCGTCCACGATGCGGGCGGCCTCGCATATCTCGACGGCGCCAACCTGAACGCGTCGCTGGGCGTCGTGCGTCCCGGAGACCTGGGTTTCGACGTGATGCACTTCAATCTGCACAAGACGTTCTCGGCTCCGCACGGGGGCGGCGGCCCCGGCTCAGGCCCGATCGGGGTGAAGTCCCCGCTCGCCGGCTACCTGCCGGGACCGCTTCCCGCGAGGGACGAGCGACGGACGGGCGGCGTCGAGTACTACATGGACTACGACAGGCCCAGATCGATCGGGAAGGTGCACTCGTGGTACGGGAACTTCCTGGTGATGGTCAAGGCCTACGCCTACATACTCTCTCTCGGTCCTTCGGGGCTCCGGCGCGTTGCGGAGAACGCCGTTCTGAACGCGAACTATCTGCAGGAGAGTCTGAGAGACGTCTACGAGCTTCCGTACGGCGGCAGATGCCAGCATGAGTTCGTGTTGTCGGTCTCGCGCCAGAAGGAAGAGGGCGTCAGGGCCCTGGACGTGGCGAAGCGCCTGCTCGACATGGGCCTGCACGCGCCGACGATCTACTTCCCTCTGATCGTGAAAGAGGCGCTCATGATCGAGCCGACGGAGACGGAGAGCAGGCGGTCGCTCGACGGGTTCATCGCGGCGATGCGACGGATCGCCGACGAGGTACGAGAGGACCCCGAAGCGGTGACCGGAGCGCCCGTCGAAACGCCCGTCGGCCGTCTCGACGAGGCCCGCGCGGCGAGGGAGCTGGACGTCGTGTGGGAGGACGAGTAGCCGGTGGAGCCGCTCTCCTGGCGCTCATGGCCGATGGTGCTTCACCCGCTCAGGGCGGCGGTCGCGATAGGTTTCGTCGTACTGACGGCGTGGTTCCTCCAGACCTGGCTCAACGCCGGCTATTTCACGATCGTCGCGGTGGCTCTGGTCTGGGGGCAGGTGGCGGGGTTCTTCCTCCCCACCCGGTATGAGCTGACCGAGGAGACGGTGTCGGTCAAGGGAGTGGTGTCGAAGAGGGAGAAGCGCTGGAGCGACTTCAGGAGCTACTCGGTCGACGAGGACGGAGTGCTGCTCTCCCCGTTCGAGGAGCCGTCGAGGCTGGCCAGGTTCAGAGGGTTGTCGCTGCAGTTCCACGACAACCGCGAAGAAGTGATCGAGTTCGTGAGGAAGATGGTGGAGAGGCGGAGAGAGACCGATGCCGATGTGGGCGATGAAGGACAGGAGCAATGAGGAGCGCCCCCGCCCGGAGCACCGGGAGATCATGGATCGTTTCGCCGCCAGGATAGTGGAATGGAGGATGACGGCGCCCGCGATACTGTTCCTGGAGTCGGCCAAGCCGCTCTCGTTTCTCGGGAACCAGGCGCTCATATTCTTCCAGCCGATCGTGCAGTCGATCTTCAACTTCAAGACCTACGACGAGTTCATCGAGATACTTGAGGAAAGGGAGAACATCGAGTATCTCCTTCTGAAGATAGAGGAAGTGGAGTCCGAGCGCCGCAAGAAGGAGCGCGAGGAGCGTAAACGAAGGCGCGAGGAGCGTCGCGCCGCGAAAGCGCTTAAGGAAGGTGCGGATGAGTGAGAACGGCAAGGTCAGAGCGATCGTCGCCACTGACTGCGGCAGCACAACGACGAAGGCGATCCTGATCAAGCTCGTTGACGGCGAGTACAGGTTGATCGTTAGGGGAGAGGCCCCCACCACGGTGGAGGCGCCCTTCGAGGACGTGACCCGAGGAGTGTTGAACGCGATCCGGGAGGTGGAGGAGCTCTCGGGACACGAGGTCCTCGAGGGAGAGAAGATCATACACCCGAACGACGGAGAGCGGGGCGTCGATCTCTACGTCTCGACCTCGAGCGCGGGAGGCGGCCTGCAGATGATGGTGGCGGGCGTCGTGATGAGCATGACGGCCGAGAGCGCGCAGCGCGCGGCGCTCGGCGCAGGTGCGATCGTGATGGACGTGCTCGCCTCGAACGACGGGAGGCTGGCGCACGAGCAGATCGAGCGCATCCGCCACCTCCGGCCCGACATGATCCTCCTCTCCGGGGGCATCGACGGTGGCACCATCACCCACGTGGTCGAGCTTGCGCAGATCATATCGGCCGCCGATCCGAAGCCGCGGCTCGGCACGGGCTACGACCTGCCCGTCATCTACGCGGGCAACGTCGACGCCGGTGAGGAGGTCGGGAAGCTCCTCGAGGAAAAGACCGTGCTCTACAACGTGGAGAACCTCCGGCCGGTCCTCGAGCGCGAAAACCTGGGGCCGGCGCGGGACAAGATACACGATCTCTTCATGGAGCACGTGATGGCCCAGGCGCCGGGGTACGACAAGCTGATGGGCTGGACCGACGCTCCCATCATGCCCACTCCGGGCGCGGTCGGCTCGCTCATAGAGACGATCGCCAAGCAGCAGGGGATCGAGGCGGTCGGAGTCGACATCGGCGGCGCCACGACCGACGTATTCTCCGTTTTCAAGGATACGTTCAACAGGACGGTCTCCGCCAACCTCGGCATGAGCTACTCGGTCTCGAACGTGCTGGCCGAGGCGGGGATCGAGAACGTGATGAGGTGGGTCCCGTTCGGTCTGGGCGAGCTGGAGGTCCGGAACCGGATCAAGAACAAGATGATCCGGCCGACGACCGTTCCTCAGGCGCTCGGCGACCTCAAGCTCGAGCAGGCGATTGCCAGGGAGGCCTTGAGGCTCGCTTTCGAGCAGCACAAGTCGTTCGCGGTGAGCCTGAAGGGTGTGCAGCAGGAGAGGACGATCTCGGAGGCCTTCGACCAGTCGTCGTCCGGCGCTACGCTCGTCGACATGATGGACCTGGACATCCTGGTGGGGTCCGGCGGGGTCCTCTCGCACGCGCCCAGGAGGCAGCAGGCGGCCATGATGCTGATCGACGGTTTCCTGCCTGAGGGCATAACCAGGCTGGCGGTCGACTCGATCTTCATGATGCCGCAGCTCGGCGTGCTCGCCGAGGTCCACCAGAAGGCGGCCACCGAGGTCTTCGAGAAGGACTGCCTGATACATCTGGGACCGCTGATCGCCCCGGTGGGGACGTCACAGGAGGGCAAGCCGTGTGTCAAGATCGAGGCGACGATGCCCGACGGATCGAGCGTCAGTGAGGAGATCCCGTACGGCGAGATGCGGGCCTACCCGCTGGGTATCGACGAGAAGGCGAAGATCAAGCTCTCGCCGGCGCGCGGCTTCGATCTGGGAGACGGGCCGGCGAAGCCGGTCGAACGCACCGTGTCGGGCGGAGTCGTGGGCCTCATGGTCGACACGAGGGGCAGGCCGTTCGAGCTCCCGACCGACGAGAAGGAGCGCATCGCCAGGCTGGAGCGCTGGGCGAAGGCGTTCGACGCTTACCCGACCGAGTAGCGCGGCCTCCCGGACGCAGAAACCATGGCTCTGTGGAGCGGCGCCGACTGAGGAAGAACCGAGGAGTAGAAGATGGCACACGCGTACACACCGGGACTCAAGGTGGCCGAGCTCACGGTCTTCAGGAAGGACCGGAGGCTGCCCATCAAGGGAGAAGTCCTAGTCAACAAGGGCGACGATGTCAGGTCGGACACGGTCGTCGCCCGCACGCACCTTCCGGGCAACGTGCAGCTTCTCAATATTGCGAGCAAGCTCGGCATTCCCGCGGAGGATCTCCCGACCGTGATGAAGAAGGAGGACGGGGAGAAGGTGGGGAAGGGAGAGGCGGTCGCGGAGACGCAGGGATTCTTCGGGCTGTTCAAGTCGAGAGTGCCGGCGCCGTGCGATGGTACGCTCGAGAGCGTCTCGAAGATCACCGGGCAGGCGATCTTCCGCGAGCCTCCGACCCCCATCGAGATTGACGCCTACATCGACGGCAAGGTGGTGGACATCATCGAGGAAGAGGGAGTCGTGGTCGAGACGGTCGGCTCATTCATCCAGGGGATCTTCGGCGTCGGCGGAGAGCGGACCGGGGAGATCAAGGTCCTCGTTGACGGGCCGGCCGATCCGCTCGACGCCTCGCGAATCGACGGTTCGTGCGAGGACAAGGTGCTCGTCGGCGGATCTCACGTGACGTGGGATGCGCTGCAGAGAGCGATGGAGGTCGGCGCGTCGGGCGTCGTGGTCGGCGGATTCGACGATCCCGATCTCCGGGAGCTTCTCGGGAAAGACATCGGCGTGGCCATAACCGGGCAGGAGGACCTTCGCTCAACGCTGATCCTCACAGAGGGTTTCGGCGAGATGTCCATGGCCCCGGCCACGTTCGACCTTCTCAGGTCGCGCGAGGGGCGCAAGGCGTCGATCAACGGCGCGACCCAGATAAGAGCCGGAGTCATCAGGCCCGAGATAGTGGTTCCACTGGAGGGCGTTCGGAAGGAGGAGGTCGAGAAGGGTCACGTCGCCTCGATGGGGCTCGACGTCGGGAGCAGGATCAGGGTGATCCGCGAGCCGAACTTCGGGAGCCTGGGCGAGGTCGTCGATCTGCCGAACGAGCTCCGGAAGATGGAGTCCGAGACGATGGTGCGCGTTCTCTCCGTGAAGCTGGACGACGGACAGGAGGTGCTGCTGCCGCGCGCCAACGTGGAGATGATCGAGCGGTGACGGTTGCGACCGCCGGCGGATGAGTCGCCCCCCGGAGGGCGTTTCGGCGGGCGGGACGGCGACAAATGGCTTGACAGTCGGTAAGGAGTCTGCTACTTTCCGATTTCACTTGCTGGAACGCGCGAGCCGCGGAACGGCGCCCCCCGCCGTTCGTGACTAGCGAAAGGAATGGTTGATGTTCGCAGACGGGGAGCGCTCGACCCCTGCAAGATCCGCCGGTTGGGCCGTATTCGCCTTGTTCCTGGCGCTCGCGGCCCTCTTTCTGTGTCCGGCGGGCGTGTTCGCCCAGGACGAGGCCGACGTGGAGGACGTCAAGGCGGACACCGTAGCGGCTCCGACGTTCGCTCCGCCGACCGGCCTGGTGTCGGTCGACGCGGAGAACGACCGCGGCGGCGCCGTGGTGGTCTCATGGGAGCCATCCGTAGACGAGCCGGAGGGCGAGATCGTCTCGTACGAGATCTACCGGACGACCGATCCTGACACGGGGTTCGCGTTCGCGGGGAGAGTGCCTCCCGGTATCACGGAGTACAGGGACACCGGTCTCGACAACGATCTCGAGTACTACCACAGGGTCGCCGCCACAGACGGGGAGAGCTACGCGTTCTCGGAGATCGCGGGTCCGACCTCGTCGTTCCCCCAGTGGTTTAACACCGACCGGGTTAACGTCCTGATCGGCGTCATCATCTTCGTGACGGCGATCGTCTACTTCGTGAACTCGGCCCGCGCGGGCAAGGAGCTCTTCATCCGGCGCCTTGCAGGCCTCGACGAGCTCGAGAACGCGGTGGGCCGCGCCACAGAGATGGGGAAGCCGATCCTCTACATCAGCGGGCTGTCGTCGATCTCGGATGTGGCCACGATCGCGGCCATCAATATTCTTGGCGAGGTTGCCAAGAAGACGGCCGAGTACAACACGAGGCTGATCGTCCCCTGCGCCGACCCGATCGTCATGGCGGTCGAGCAGGAGGTCGTGCGTGAGGCCTACGCGGAGGTGGGACGACCCGAGGCCTACAGCGAGGACGACGTCTTCTACCTGACGAGAAGCCAGTTCGCATACGTGGCCGGCGTGAACGGCATCATGGTCCGACAGCGCCCGGCCACGATTCTCTACATGGGCATGTTCTTCGCCGAGTCGCTGGTGCTGGCCGAGACCGGCGCGTCCGTAGGTTCGATTCAGATCGCGGGCACGGACGCGGTGACGCAGCTTCCTTTCTTCATCACGTCTTGCGACTACACGATCATCGGCGAGGAGCTGTACGCGGCGAGCGCCTACCTGTCGAGGGAGCCGGTGCTCCTCGGCGGGCTCAAGGGACAGGACACGGCCAAGTTCATCGTGGGCGTCCTCCTGATCATAGGCTTCATCGTGGCCACGCTCGCGGCGACCGACGTCATAGCTTCAGACTTCATGGCCCCTCTCTATATGACGGGCTAGCTCTCGCATAGAGGATTGAGCAGATGCGCCGACAGGTCCCTCTCATGCTCTGCTTCATAGCCGGCGTCTTCACGGCGGTCCAGTACTTCATCCCACACTCTGCCGTGCAGGACTTCCAGGAACGGTTGCTCTCGTGGCTCATGACTCTGCTGGCGTTCGCGTTCCTGCTGGGGACTGTCAGTCTGATAAAGCTCCACTATCACAAGATCAGGAACAGGGCGGACGACCGCGGCTACAGTTTCGTCGCGCTCATCGGGCTTGCGGCAATGATCGGGCTGGGTTTCTTCCACCCGGCGCACCACTCCCCGGGCTCGCCCTTCGATGCGATGTTCCAGAACGTTCAGGTACCGATCGAGGCGACGATGTTCTCGCTCCTGGCGTTCTACGTCGCGTCCGCGGCCTTCCGCGCGTTCAAGGCCAGGACGCTCGAGGCCACGCTGCTTCTCGTGGCGGCGACGGTGGTCATGCTGGGCCGCGTGCCGCTTGGGGAACTCATACATGATCAGATACCCGTGGCGACGCGGTGGATCCTGGAGGTGCCCAACATGGCGTCGAAGCGCGGGATACTCATCGGTGTGGGATTAGGGATGATGGCGACGGCGCTCAAGATCGTGCTCGGTATCGAGCGGGCGTGGATGGGCGGACGCGACTAGGTCGACCGCGCGGCGCTCAGGCCCGCTCTTCGGGAGAGTTTGATGGAAGGCAACACCATATTCGACAAGATCCTCAGGGTCGACCGCAGGTGGATCTTCCTGCTCGTGGCCATCGCAGTGGTCGTGCCTTTCATCTTGCCTCTGGGGCTGCCCGTGACGGTGACCTCTCCCGTGCAGAGGCTCTACGAGAAGATGGACAGCCTGCCAGCAAACTCGCAGCCGCTGCTGCTGTCGGTAGACTACGCGCCGGCGACGCTTCCGGAACTGGAACCGATGACGCTGGCGCTTCTGCGCCACGCGTTCGAGAACGACGTCAATGTCGTCGTCATCACGCTTCACCCGGCCGGCTACGGGCTGGCCGAGCGGGCCCTCCTGCAGGCCGCCGAGGAGTACGACCGCGTCTACGGCGAGGACTACGTCTTCCTGGGCTTCCAGCCCGGGATCTCCGCGGTCATCCTGAGCATGGGCGTGAACATAAGGAACGCGTTCCCCGAGGACGCATACGGAACGGCCTTGACCCGACTTCCGGTCATGGACGGCGTTCGCAACTACGACGACATCCCGCTTGTGATAACCTTGGCGGGCTCCGCCTACGCCGAGTCGTGGATCTACTACGCCCACGAGCCCTACGGGCAGATGGTCGCCGCGGGCGTGACCGCCGTCATGGCCACGGACTACTATCCGTATCTGGGCGCCGATCAGCTGGAGGGGCTCCTTGGCGGTATGCGTGGAGCGGCCGAATACGAGGCGCTCATAGAGCAGCCGGACCAGGGAACGCGGGGTATGGACTCGCAGTCGATCATCCACATGCTGATCATCCTGCTCATCGTGATCGGCAACGTGGCGTACTTCGCTACGCGGAAATCCGAGAAGAAGACTGCGTGAGACCGGTGATGACGGCCGGGCCGCAGTTCAGGCAGATCGAGCGGAGGAATCGATGGCGGAGCTCTTCTGGACAACGATCGGGGCGATCCTGACGCTGTCCATCTACAGCTTCCTCTACAAGGACAATCCGTTCTACAAGTTCGCCGAGCATCTCGTCGTCGGGGTCTCCGCGGGTTACTATCTGGTCATCTACTACTGGAACTATATCAGTCCGAACGTCGTCGCTCCCGTGTTCCTTCTCAGAGTCGGCGACGAGTCGATCGGTTTTTTGAGCGGCGCGTGGTGGATGGCGTTCGTCCCGGGGCTCCTGGGGCTCCTTCTCTACATGCGGTTCTTCCCCAAGGTCGCATGGGTGGGACGCTGGCCGCTCGGAATATACGTCGGCGGATACGCGGGACTCGGGATATCGCCCGTCATGCAGGCCCGCGTGATCAGGCAGCTCGGCGCGAACGGGCTTCCTCTGGCGGGCGTGGATGAGTCGGCGGCGATGGCGAACATGTCGAACGTGGCGCTCGGCGTGGTGATATTCGCCGTCATGACCTATCTCTTCGTCGTGAAGCGCAGCATCGGAGCGGGGAACAAGATCCTGCGCGTCGTCGCCGTCGTTCTCGCGGCGGTGATAGCGTACGCCGGCTACGTCGTGCTGTCGCTTCTGACCAGCGCGGGCGTCGTGACGATGACCAACGTGCTGCTCGTGATCGGTCTTCTGGGCACTCTGTCGTACTTCTTCTTCTCGATGCGGCACCGTGGACTTCTGGGCGGGCTGGCCCGCGTGGGCATCGTCTTCCTGATGGTTGGTTTCGGGGCGTCGTTCGGATACACGGTGATGTCCCGCGTTTCGCTCTTGATCGGCAGAGTAGGCTTCCTTCTTCACGACTGGCTGCATCTCGTGGACTGACGGGGCGGGGCGGCAGAGCCTGCTCTGCGACCTCGCGAGGCGCGAGTCGGCCCCGGTTCGATGAACTAGTCCGGAGCGCGGACGGGCAATGAACCTCCTCACTACATTCTGCACCACGCTTCTTATTCCGGCGGCGACCTGCATGGCGGCGGCGCAGGACGCGGGCATCGACGTCGAGGAGCTTCTCGAGATCGCCGATGCCGCTGCTGATACGGTTCCGCCGGCGCCGCCCACCCGGGCGTCCGCAAGCGACCACATAGGCGACAATGACTCCGGGAACAAGATCCAGCTCTCATGGACGCCCTCCGCGGACGACGGCGCGGGGGAAGCCGACGTGCTGAGCTACGTCATAATGAGATCGAAGTCGGCCGGCGCCCCGGGCGATACGGTGGGCGTCGTCCCCGCCGGAACGGACTACTACGTCGACAGGGATGCGGAGCCCGGCGAACCGTACTTCTACTCGGTGTACGCCATAGACTCCGGCAATGTGTCTGAGCCGGCCACGGCCGGTCCCGTCCGGGGGAGGGCGAGCTTCTGGCAACCGAGGCGAACCTCGGTCTTCGTGCTCATGACCACGTTCTTCGCTCTCGTCCTCATCTTCACCCGGCTCGCGCGGAAGGGCGTGTCGCTCTTCGTGCGGCGCATACCCGGACTGAACGCGATCGAGGAGGCGGTGGGGAGGGCGACCGAAATGGGTAGGCCGGTGCTGTACGTTCCCGGCATCGGCGAGATAGAGAACATCATGACGATCGCGAGCCTGACGATCCTCTCGCACGTGGCGAAGATCACGGCCCGCTACGAGACGCCGCTCATCGTCCCGACCGCGAGGGCGGTCGTGATGTCGGCGGCGGAGGAGGTCGTCAAGGAGGCCTACGCCGAGGCGGGCCACCCGGACGCGTACAACCGGGACAACATCCGCTACCTGTCGGACGCGCAGTTCGCCTTCGCGGCGGCGGTGAACGGCATCATGCTCAGGGAGAAGCCCGCGGCGAACCTGTACTTGGGCGCCTTCTGGGCGGAGTCGCTGCTTTTGGCCGAGACCGGCTTCGAGGCCGGCGCCATACAGGTGGCCGGCACGGCGATGGTGTCGCAGCTTCCGTTTTTCGTGACTGCGTGCGACTTCACTCTGATGGGCGAGGAGCTGTACGCGGCGAGCGCCTACCTGTCGAGGGAGCCGAAGCTCCTCGGCAGCCTCAAGGGCTCCGACTGGATGAAGGCGCTTTCGATCGCGCTGATGGGCGCAGGTGTCGTCGCCAACCTGGTGGGCTGGGACGCGTTTGTGAGTTGGTTCGAAACGCTGTAGCTGAGGACCGGAGATGAGACGAGAGATACCGCTGGCAATCACCTTCCTGATCGGCATCTTCATGCTGGTCGACTTCTTCGTGCCCTATCACAGGGTCTCCGGCCTCGCCGAGGAGATGAAGCAGTGGGGCACGATCGTCATTGCTGCGTCGATCCTGCTCGGCTGGGGCAATCTCCTGCGTGTCCACTACCATAAGATCCGCAGAAAGAGCGAGGGTTGGGGATACAGCATCGTCACCCTCATCGCGATGGCCGTGATGTTCGGCTTCGGTGGGCCGTGGGGTACGATCGAGGAGGGCTCGCCCTTCAACTGGATGTTCATGAACATGCAGGTGCCGCTCCAGGCCACGATGTTCTCGCTTCTGGCCTTCTTCATCGCGTCGGCCGCCTACAGGGCGTTCAGGCTGCGGTCGGCGGAGGCGGGCTTGCTGCTGGTGGCGGCGATCATCGTGATGCTGGGGCGTGTCCCCATCGGCCAGTGGATGACGAGGACCCTTCCGGAGAAGGCGACACTTCCGTGGCTGACGGAGACGATCATGGGCTATCCGAATATGGCGGCCTTCCGCGGCATTCTCATGGGAGCAGCCCTGGGCGTCATGGCAATGGGCCTCCGCATCATACTCGGAATCGAGCGCTCGTATCTCGGCGGTGAGAAGTAGGGGGAGTCCGGTCAATGGCCAAGTCGAAGACCGCCGCCATCGGCAGGATCGACCGCAGGATCATCTTCGCGCTGATCTTCCTGGCCGTGGCGTGGCCTCTCATACAACCGATGAGGCTGCCGATCGACGTTTCCCCGCCCGTGCAGGGCATCTACGACGCCGTGGAGGCGGTTCCCGAGGGCTCGATCGTGATGCTCGCCGGGGACTACAGCCCCGACACGATGCCGGAGCTGCAGCCGATGGTGGAGACGTTCATCAGGCACGCCTTCGAGAAGGACCTCCGCCTGGTCGTCGCCTGTCTGTGGCCGGCATCGCCGCCGCTCGTCGAGGCGGCGCTCAATCCGCTGGCAGAGGAGTACGGCAAGGACTACGGAGTCGATTACGTCAACCTCGGGTACATGGCCGGCGGTACGGTGACGCTTCTGGGTATGGGCGCGAGCATTCCCAACACGTTCCCGTCCGATTACGGCGGCACGCCGGTGCGCGAACTCCCGATCATGCGGGATGTGCGGAACTTCGACGACATAGCGATGGTGATGGAGGTCTCCGCCGGGACGCCCGGCACGCGGGAGTGGGTCCAGCAGGTGCAGAGTCGCTTCCAGGTGACGCTTGGCTCGGGAACGACCGCGGTGGGCGCGCCGAACTTCTATCCCTACGTGCAGAGCAAGCAGCTCGTGGGGCTGCTGGGCGGGCTCAAGGGAGCGGCGGAGTACGAGACGCTGATCGGGGCGCCGGGCGACGCCACGAGCGGGATGGACGCGCAGTCGATCGTGCACGCCATGATCGTCGTCTTCATACTCCTCGGCAACCTGGCGTACTTCATCTCCGGACGGCGCAGGGCTTCGGAGAGAGCGGCGTAGGGAGAGTGGCATGAGCTGGTTGGAACTCGTCTTCAGTGGTCCGCCCGGGACGCCCGCATCGGTCGTATGGGGCTACTGGGTAGCGGCTATCCTCACGCTCTCGATCTACAGCTTCCTGTACAAGGACAACCCGCTCTACAAGTTCGGCGAGAGCCTCTTCGTCGGCCTGGGCGCTGCCTACTGGCTGTGCCTCCTGTACCATGAGACCCTCGTCCCCAAGCTCATTGAGCCGCTCTTCATGTCTGGAGAGGACCCGGTCCAGTGGCTGAGGATCTTCCCCGGGATACTCGCGATCTTCATGCTGTTCCGGTTCTTCCCGAAGCTCTCCTGGCTCTCCCGCTGGTCGCTCGGGTTCATCGTCGGAATGTACTCCGCGATCAACATCACCGGCTTCGGGCAGGGCGACTTCGTGCGGCAGATCCACGCGACCATGACGACCCCCCTGAACGAGGGAGGGCCGTTAGCGATCATCCTGAACCTGTCCGCGATCATCGGCGTCTTCGCCGTGTTGACCTACTTCTTCTTCTCGAAGGAGCACAAGGGCGCGCTGGGTGGGTTCGCGAGGCTAGGCATCTGGTTCCTGATGGTGGCCTTCGGAGCGTCGTTCGGCTACACGGTGATGGGAAGGGTGTCGCTCCTGATCGGCAGGATGCAGTTCCTGCTTTCAGACTGGCTGCACATCATCCCGTAGCCGTCGGCTCGCACGGACGGCGCGGCTCTCCGGCGGCGGGCTGGACCGGGTCCCTGCCGCAGCTCTCCCGGCGCCCGTGCCGCGATCTCCCCCCTCGGAAAGCAGGAACACGGACGATGCGTGCCTGGCGCGCAATCAACACCGGACACCGCGCGGGACCCTTGAACATGGCGATAGACGAGGTGCTCCTGAGAGGCGTGGCGTCCCAGGGCTCTCCGCCGACGGTTCGCGTCTTCGGCTGGCGGCCCCCGACCGTATCGATCGGGCATTCCCAGGATCCGGAGCGCGAGCTGGACCTTGAAGCCTGCAGGCGGGCCGGGATAGGCGTCGTGCGCCGGCCGACCGGCGGGAGGGCCGTGCTTCACGCCGGCGAGCTGACATACTCGATTGTCGGCTCAGTAACTGATGCGACGTTGGGCCGCACGATCATGGAGACCTACCTGGCCGTCTCCCGCGCCCTGCTCTCCGGTCTGGAGTCCCTCGGCGTGCGTGCGGAGCTTCAGAAGGTCGGGGGGGTGTCCGGGCCGAGGCCCGAGGCGGCCGCCCCGCCCTGCTTCGCGAGCGCGGGCAGGTACGAGATCCTGGCCGGGGGCAGGAAGCTCGTCGGCAGCGCCCAGCGGCGGCTTGCCGGCGCGGTGCTCCAGCACGGCTCGGTGCTGCTGGACGGAACCCACGCGCGGATCGTCGAGTTCCTGCGCATTCCGGACGATCGGAGGGCGCGTGTTCGCGAGACACTGGAGAGGGCGACGACCGACGTCGAGACCCTCCTTGGACGCAGGCCGCGTTTCGACGAGGTGGCGGAGGCCATGACTCGGGGATTCGAACGAGAGTGGAGGATCGCTTTTGTTCATGACGAACTGGGCGATGGAGAGGAAGAGGCCGCTCGGAGCATCGCAAGTGACTATTGTGTCTGATCTTACGGTGTGTAAAAACCAGTTGACAGCCTATGTGTCGGGATGTAGGATGCAGAGTAGAGGAGAACGAATCGTCCTTCGTCCGGACCCCCGGGCGATGTTGTATGTATTTCTGCGTCGGACAACCCCCGAGGAGACTTAGACTATGAATGCGCCGAGACTGAAGTCCCGGAAGTGCGCCCCAGTGGCACTCGGTTCGCTTCTCGTTCTGGCGGTTCTCCTGACGGCCGCGCCCGCAATGGGCCAGGCCACAGGGACTATCGCGGGTCGCGTGACCGACGCTTCGACCGGGGAGCCTCTCGGATACACCAACGTGACTGTGATGGGAACTCCCTACGGGGCGATGGCCAACGCCCAGGGTTACTACTCCATCGACTTCGTACCGGTCGGCACATACGTTGTGAAGGCGACGTTCATCAGCTACGCCGAGCAACAGATAACGGACGTCGTGGTGGAGGCCGACCGCACCGTAGAGGTCGACTTCGCCCTGAGGGAAGAGGCGATCGTGGCCGAGGAGGTCGTCGTCGAGGCCGAGAGGCCGATGATCGAGACCGAGGACACGACGACCCGCCGAGGGATGGATGAGGAGGAGGTGAAGGTCCGCCCGATCAACACGGTTCAGGAGGCGGTGGCGACCCAGCCGGGCGTCGTTCTGCACGAGGGCGAGATCCACGTCCGAGGCGGTCGTTCCTCCGAGGTGAAGATGTACGTCGACGGCATGGCGGTCACCAACGCGGCCACCGGAACGTCGAACCTCGAGGTAAGCCTCTCATCGCTCTCCGAGTTCGAGCTTCTGTCAGGCGGGTTCGACGCCGAGTACGGGAACGTCCAGTCGGGCGTCATCAACCTGCAGACGAGGGAGGGAGGCCGCGAGTTTTCGGGCGAAGTGAAGTACATGACCGACGACTACGGCGCGCCCGAGCGGACCTATAACAACTACGACAACCTCTCGTTCGGCATGGGCGGTCCGCTCTTCACCGACAAGCTGCGTTACTACGTGTCGGGAGAGGGGCGTTTCAGCGACACGTACCTGAGGACCAACGAGAACAGGCCGATTCACTCGTGGGATCTCTCCGTGGGCGACACCGAGCTTCTGAGCATCGATGCGCGGGAGCGCCAGTCGATGCTGGGTTCGGGCCAGGTGAAGCTCTCGTACTTCGTTTCGCCGACTCAGAAGCTCACGGGCGAGTTCCTGCATTCCCGGACGGTGAGGGACAACTACAGTCACTCGTATTCGCGCGAGGGGTACTGGTCGCCGGAGTACAAGGACTGGTCGCACGTCCGTCTCGACTCGACCTACCAGTACTACAACGCGGCGGAGCACACGCCGACGCAGAGGACCAGCTTCACCCAGCAGAAGATCGTCTGGAGAGACAACGTCAGCCCGACGACGTTCTACACGCTGAAGCTCGCGCAATTCGAGTCGGAAGAGAAGTGGTGGCTCTACGAAGACCCGAACGACTACTGGTGGGAGCCGTACATGGGCGGCTGGCGCGAGAACACGCTCGACCACGACTCCGACAACGACCTGAACCAGGAACCCGGCTACTACCGTACGTGGGGAGACAATCTGGGCTGGTCGGAGAGCACCACCAGGACGACCACCTTCAAGGCGGACGTCACCAATCAGCCCAACGACACGCACCAGCTCAAGTCGGGTCTCGAGTTCGTCTACAACCATCTCGACGTTACCGAGCTCTCGCTCGGCAGCATCATTCCCAGCGAGGGCGAGGCCGAGGAGGAGGGGTTCCAGTTCTTCGACTGGGACGAGGCTCTCTACACCGATCAGAGGTTCGAGCACAACATCTACGAGGCCTTCCCGACGCACGGCGCAATGTACCTCCAGGACAAGATGAGGTACGAGGGCATGATCGTGCGCGCCGGGCTCAGGCTGGACTGGTCCGATCCGGGGTCCAAGTCCGGCGTGGGAGAGCGTCAGATCTGGAGGGAGCGGATCAGCGCGGTTCTTTCTCCCAGGCTGGGCATCGCGCATCCGATCTCCGACAGGGACGCGCTGCACTTCCACTACGGCCGTTTCTATCAGATGCCTCACCTGACGGCGTACTACGAGGCCAACGAGGAGCTTACGGGCGCCACCGTCGGACGGATCATCGGGTCCTCTGAGCTCGAGCCCGAGGTGACGGTCTCGTACCAGTTCGGCGCGGAGCACCAGTTCTCACAGAACCTGGCGATGGATGTCACCGGTTTCTACAAGGACATCTTCGGCCTGCTTGCGACCGAGTCATATACGTCCGAGGAGGACCCGACGGCGGAGTGGTACCTGTACGTCAACAAGGACTACGCCACGGTTCGGGGCATAGAGTTCAAGCTGACCAAGCGGTTCTCGAACTTCTTCTCGGGCAACATGACCTACACGTGGCTGCAGGCCACGGGGGTGTCCTCGGACCCGAACCAGGGCGCGCAGGCGGCGGCGGAGGGCTGGCAGCAGCCGCTGCAGGAGATCCCTCTCGACTGGGATGAGCGCCATACTGTGACCGGTTTCCTCTTCGTGAGCGATCCCGGTAACTGGGAGGTGACCTTCGACTACAACTACGGGAGCGGTACTCCCTACACTCCGACATTCGTCGGCCAGAAGGACATTCCCCCGGAGACGATCAACTCGGGCAGGCTTCCCTCTCACCAGCTCCTGAACCTGAGGGGGACGAAGAAGTACAAGCTGTACGGCCAGGAGTTCCGTCTCTTCTTCGAGGCGCTCAACGTGTTCGACAAGAAGAACGTCCGGCGTCTCGGCTACTACGGCGCGGAGTACTACACCGAGACGGGCAACCTCGGCGGCGCCTATCTGGAGACCCAGGGTGAGAACCAGGTTCTCGAGCCTCTGCAAGACCCTTCCGTCTTCGGAGAGGGTCGTCTCATCAAAGTGGGTATAGCGATAGACTGGTAACGGGAATCGCCTTGGACGCCGCTTCTTCGGTGTCCGGGGCAGGAGGATACGTGCAATGGCAGCACTCCACGGAGGTAGTGGATGATTCTTGGCAACGTCGGTGGCAGAGTCGGCGGCGCTCCCGGGCGAGCGGAGCGCCTTCTAGCAGGTCTCGTGCTCGCGGCCTGCGTTGCGCTGGTCGTCGCGACCCTCGCAAGCGTGGCCGACGCGAGGATGAGCACTACCGACCGGGAACGGTATGAAGCCGTGCAGGAGGACCTCTCCTCGCGGATCATCCAGTTCACGGGCTGGTATCACAGCGTGGGGCAGCTGCTTCTTCACGTATCCAACTACGGCTTCTTCGGGGACTTCGACGCCGACCTCACCGCGCCGTCGGCCGAGTGGCCCGCGGGCAGCAACAACCAGTACCTGTACGCCGGCGGGCTCTGGGTGGGAGCCATAACCGGAAGCTCCGCCGATCCCGATACGCTGGTGTCGGCCGCGGTTTACCAGATCGAGTTCTATCCCGATCCGGACGATCTCGATGCGAGGATCTACGAGACGTGGGAGGGCGCGGCCAACAGCGGCCGTCTCTTTGACGATGACGGCGATTGGGCGGACCACAACTGCGATCCCGACCTGCCGGGCTTCGATCCCTTCCTGTGGGTCGACGAGGATCCGCTGGACGGCATCGACAACGACGGCGACGGGTTGGTCGATGAGGACTTCGCCGCGATCTCTCAGCAGATGTTCCGGATGGAGTACTACGACATCTACGAAGAGGAAGTCAATGAGAACGCGCAGCCCGGAGACGAGCACACGGCGCTCGGACTCAAGGTCATCCAGGAGAGCTACCAGTGGACGAGCGAGCTGACCGATGACTTCGTGGGTATAAACTACAAGGTCGTGAACATCAGCGAGGACGTCCTGAAGATGGTCTACGTCGGCTTCATGGTCGACGCGGACGCGGGGCCGGAGTCCGACGACGTTCCGTGGTACACGGACGACGCCGGCGGCTTCGTAGACACGACGATCGTGAGCGTGAACCCGAACAACCCGAACCTGTCGGACACGCTCAATATGAGCATCGCGTACATGTATGACGATCCCTTCGGCCCCGACGGCAACGTAGCCAAGGGGTACTTCGGTTGCATGTTCCTGGGTCATCCGACCGTTCCTGTCCTCCAGCCGGACTGGCCAGAGTCGCTCGTGCAGAAGTACTACGGCGACGACGGCCTGCCCAACGCTCCGACCCAGGTGCGCGTGCACGCCTTCGAGATCTGGTCGAGCGGCACGGAGGACCCCGACGACGACCGGGACCGCTACCGCTATCTGCGCGGCATGGACCCGGATGGTCCTGGCGGTCCGGAGAGCCCGGACTTCCCGGAGTACGACGGTCAGGACAACGATCTCGACGGCCTTGTAGACCTCGAGGACGACGACGAGTGGCGTATCAACATCGACCGCAACGCGCAGACGCCGCAGGACTACCGTTTCATGCTCTCAGCCGGGCCTTTCCAGGAGGTGGCGCCGGGCGACACGCTCGAGTTCCAGTACGCGTTCGTCTGCGGCCAGGGCCTCGCGGGCATGCTGGAGAACGCGGCCAAGGCGCAGCAGATCTTCGACGGGATCATCCAGCCGGTGACGACCTGCACGGGAGACCCGGAGAGCACGCTGATCCACTGGGTCGCCGACACCCCGCCTCCTCCGCCGAGGCAGGAGGTCACTGCCGGCGACCACTTCGTACGAATCGACTGGGACGACAGCCCGGAGGAGATCGAGGACCCGCTGACGCGCGTGCGCGACTGGTACGGCTACCAGGTCTGGAAGGCGGTCGGCTGGGACAGGACCTCCACAGAGCCGAAGGACCAGGATTGGGAGCTGATCCTCGACATCGACAGGAGCGACAACTACGCGGAGATAGACGAGTGGGACACCGGCCTGGAAGGGGTCGGCAAGTACAGCATCGTGGACTCGCTCGTGAGGAACGGGTTTCCCTACTTCTACTCCGTGACAGCCTACGACAGCACGGCGGAGGGGAAGCACTTCGGCAAGTATTCGCAGAACATGACCAGGGTGGTCCCGCACTCCGCGGTGCAGGCCGACGTCGACGACGTGATGGTCGTGCCCAATCCCTACGTCGACAACGAGTACATCGCTGCCTGGAACCTTGAGCCCGACGAGGCAGACCCGACCGGCGAGAAGATCTGTTTCATGAACCTGCCGAGAGACGCGGTGGTCAGGGTCTACTCACTGGGCGGGGAGCTGGTCGAGACGCTCTACCCCGAGGCCGAGGAGACCGGCGGAGACGCGTGCTGGAACCTCATCTCGCGGAACAACCAGATCGTCACAAGCGGAGTCTATCTCTACCACGTGGACTCGCCCGTCGGAGAGAAGGTGGGCAAGTTCGTCATCATCAAGTAGTCGTGTTGCCGTACGGTCCGGCCGTATCGCGACCGGAAGGTGGAAGGAGGACCGCACTTGCTGAAGAAGCTCCCGCTACTGCTCCTGATCCTCGCTCTCTCGGCGCCGCAGGCGTCGTCTACCGAGATATTCGAGAAGGTGGGGACGGTGGGGTTTCAGTTCCTCGAGATCGGCGCGGGCCCTCGTGGTGTTGCGATGGGTGAGGCGATGGTGGCGGCGTCGGAGGGCATAGAGTCGCTCTACTGGAATCCGGCGGGCCTGAGGCATCTGTCGGGCCCGACAGCTCTGTTCAGCTACGGGACCTGGCCGGCCGACATAACACACCAGTTCGTGGGTGTTGCTATGGAGCCCGGGTTCATTCCGGGGATCGTCGGGGTGAGCGTAACGACGCTGTCCATGGATCCCATGCTTGTCAGGACCGCCACGAACCCGAACGGAGTGGGCGTTGAGTTCGAGCCCGGCGACATCGCCGTCGGTGTCAGTTACACGCGGGTTTTCACCGACAGATTCTCCGCCGGCGGCACGCTCCGTTGGGTGCACTCGAGTCTGGGCGACCTGTCCACGCTCGGTGAGTACGGGCTGGCGGACTACTCCGTTGACACGGTCGTCGGCGACTTCGGCACACTCTACAATACGGGCTTCCGTTCGCTCAGGATAGGACTGTGCATTCAGAACATGGGTGCGGAGGCGGCCTACATAGACGAGTCGGTTCCGGTCCCGGCCACGTTCAAGTTCGGTGTTTCGATGAACGTTTTCGAGACGCCCGGCCAGACCGTGAAGGTCGCGACGGAGTTCAAGCACCCGTCCGACACGTCGGAGAAGATAAACGTCGGAGCGGAGTACAGTCTGAACAGGACGTACTTCCTCCGCGCCGGTTACAAGCTGAACTACGACGAGGAGACCTTCACCGCCGGCGGCGGAGCCAGGGTCACGGTCGGCGCGCTGGGCAGACTTGGCGTCGACTACAGCTACTCGGACTTCGGTTACCTTGGCGCCGTCCACAGGGTCGGCCTGAGTCTCCAGTTCTAGCAGGTCGATCACGACCAGGCTTCTGATGGACCCTGGGAGCGGCTCTTGGACGCGCTCGGGGAGAGGGGCGAAAGGAGAGCTTACTTGCGCGGTTACGTTCTTATCCTGGGTGCGTTTGTGCTTCTTCTGGCGGCGGCCGGACCTGCGGCGGCGGGGACGCCGGGAACCGGGCTCGCGGCCTTTCTCGAGGTGGACGGCGGAGTGAGGCAGATCGGGATGGGCGGCGCTTTCACCGGCGTGTCGGACGATGCGATGTGCGTCTTCTACAATCCTGCGGGCCTCAGGTTCCTCGAGGGCAGCGAGGTGCACATGTCGGCTTCCGACTGGATCGCCGACATCTCCTACCAGCACCTGAGCTACGGCTTCACCCACAGCTCGATCCCGGGCTACTTCGGGATCAGCTGGACGATCATGCAGATGCCGCCTTTCAGGGAGAAGACGGAGTACTACGACCCGGACAGCGAGTTTGACGTCGGTACGCTGGAGAACGTGGACGCCGGTGACATGGCCTGGGGCGGTTCGTACGCCTGGGCATTCACGGACTACCTGTCCGTCGGCGCCACGATCAGGTGGTATCACCTCAACATGGCCGACGCCTTCGCCGAGGGCGTCTGCGGCGACGTGGGCGTTCTCTACGATACGCCCTTCCGTAACCTCAGGCTGGGCGCCTCGGTGAACAACGTCGGTCCCTCCAACCGGTGGTCGGGTGTGGGAAGCGAGACCGGTTTCGGCGAGAGCTACTCGATGCCGACGACCTACAGGGCCGGGGCCTCCGTGCGGGTGTTCGACGTCGTCACCCACCGGGTCGTGCTGGCCGGTGAGTTCAAGCGCACGTCGTTCGGCGCCAATCGCGCGAGCCTGGGTACCGAGTATACCTTCAACCGTGGTCCCCTGTTCGTCTACGGGAGAGCGGGATACAGGCTGGGGTACGACGAGGAAGGTCTGACGCTGGGCGGCGGGGTCCAGTTCCCCAGTAGCAAAGAGTCGGACATCCGCATCGACTACGCCTACGTCGACATGGGCACGCTCGACTACATCCAGCGCGTGTCGGTGGCCCTGTTCTTCTAGGAAGTAGAGCGCAGACCGGCGCGAGAAGCCGGAGAAACACAAACGCCCGGAGCGGGGGAGACCTGCTCCGGGCGTTCTTTCTTCTCTCGTTGCCGCCTGGCTTCTCCCCGGATCAGGGAGTCTGGATCTTCTCCTCTCCGAAGAGCTCCATCAGCTTGTCCATGAAGAGCTGCACGTGCTCGTACTGGCAGTAGTACAGCGGGAAGCCGAGGTAGCAGCTGTTGCCGTGGTTGTCTCCGGACAGGTAGAGGACGCCGCACGACTCGCCCTCGAAGTTGGGGTTCAAGTGCGAGTCCATGAGCAGGAACTCCTCACCGGTCGCCTGGAACGAGTAGACGGATTCGACCCCGTCTATCCCGCACCTGTCGAGATTGGGGTTGGCGGGGCTCACGTAGAGCGGCCACTTGCCCTCATCGGGATAGCCCTCGGGCCCGACGCTGTCCAGATAGACCGGTGAGAACTCGTCCTCCCACGCGGGCGACGGGTTGGCTCCGTGGAAAACCAGCCCGTAGTTCCACGGCGCGCTGGCGTTCTGGTTGGAGCCGGAGTTGTCGGTATAGCCGATGTGGAGAAACTCTCTAACGAACTCCTGCGACTGCGTGCTGTCGGTCGCACTGACGGTCAGCGGGTAGGTCGTGTCGTCCAGAATGATCGCCATGTTGCCTCTGCCGCAGAGAAGCAGATTACCTCCGACTCTGACGTATCCGGCCAGGGTGTTGTACTGAGCTCCGCCCCCGACCTGGAAGAGCGCCTTGAGCATAGGATCACCCTGCCAGCCTGCCTGCCCGTCGCAGTACCACACGACGGTCGAAGCGCCCCTGAGGGTGGTCACGTCGGGCGGCTGGTAGTCTTCGAGGGCCGCGTCCCACTCCACCCTGTCGCGCACATAACCTGCCAGAAGCTCGTCGTAGAAGCCGGTCCTCTGCTCGTCGGTGCCCCAGCCCGCCTGCTCCGGGAAGTTCTCCCGCCAGTCCCAGTCGTCGACGACCAGAATGTACTCATCGAGCGACGCTTCGACCACATCCAGCCGGATCCTGGCTCTGGTCTGCACGTTCGAGTTGTCGAGCGCGCTGACATAGAGATTGTGTCCGCCCGGTGTGGGTGCCACCTCGAACCTGGTGTCGAAGACCGACCACTGCGGCCACGTCGAGGTGTCGTCCCAGGCGTGCCGGTAGCCGACGACCTGGCCGCCGTAGTCCTGCGCGTCGGCCACCCAGTCGAACCGCAGTCGCTCCCCGGCGAAGATCGGGATCGCGTCGTTCGCGTCATCCGGCCAGACCGGACCGCGGAACGGGGAATTCTCAATGTCGAAGACGTTGCACCTTATGTAGAGCCTGGGACCGGCCAGCCCGAACACCGACGTGAACACCCTCGAGGCCGGAGTCTGGTCTATGGCGCCAGCGTCATCGATCGCGCGCACCTGGAAACGGTGCCTCCCGTCGAGCGGAACCTCGTTGCTCCACGTCGTCGTGTCGCTCCCGACGCGCACCCACTCGCCTTCAGCCTGCGGCGGGATGACCTGCTCCCATTCCTCCGCCGTCGAGTTCCATTCCTCCAGATGGTAATCGTAGTACTCGATCACGCCGTCCTGGTCGGTCGCCTGCCACCTGAACGTGACTTTCGGACCCGTGACGCCGGTCGGGCCGCCTCCCACCTGGAGGAACGCGGTCTCCGGCACGAATGTGAAGGCCGTGAACGCCACGCTCTCCGGCGTCGCGTCCTCGAGACCCTCGTTGTCGACCGCCTTCACCCTGAACGAGTGATACTCGTAGCCGAACTGATCGGTGATCCCGCCTGCCGCGGCGGAGACGAAGAAGACGCTGTCCGTGCTGATCACCTTCCTCCAGTCCATCGTGTCCCACTTGGTGAGGAAGTACTCCACGTCGCCGTCAGGATCCCACCCGAACCAGTTCATCCTCACCCGGTAATTGGACGTGTCCCCCTGTTCGGGAGAGAAGGAGAGCGTCGTCTCAGGCGCGAGATTGGGCTTCAGCTCCCCCATGTCCTTCTCGCACCCGACCAGAACGAGGGCGAGAAGAGCGAGGGTCACAACCGTTGCACCAATCAGCCGTCTAGTCCAAAGCATAGCCAGTCGTTCCTCCAGTGATACGGGTCTCTTCGAGCGTGCGGAGCGGCGGTGATCCCGCTACTCACACTCCTCGACGTATACGAGTATCGACTTGTAGCTCGTCTCCCAGCAGCCGGAGTTGTCGCGCGCCCTCACGCGGAATTCGTGCCAGCCGGTGTCGACCACGCCGGCCGTGTCGATGAGTGACGCCTCGAAACATGTGTCTTCCGACGTCTTCCAACTGCTCTCGGTCGGATCGAGCACGTACTGGTACGCCTCGATCGAGCCGTCGACGTCGGTTCCCTCCCAGCAGATGGTGAACTCGGGACAGAGCGTGTCGCCGTCCGCCGGTTCGGTTATCGCGGTTGTGGGGGGGATATTGTACGAGAACTCGTAGATCTCGCGGTCCTCGGGTCTCTGCTTCGGTACCTCGAACTTGCCCTCCACGTCGCGGGCGTAGATCGTGAACAGGTGGGACTTGTTGCCGCCCGTCGGGTAGTTCCTGCTTGGAACGTAGTGCGTGCTGTTCACGTCGAACGTGTCTGAGGTGAGCATCCAGTGCTCCTGGTAGCCTTCCTCGCCGACCGTGAAGGTCTCGAGGACCTCTCCGTCCATCTCGATCCATACGTCCTGGATGCCGCCGGGCAGCCCTTCAAGCTCCTCCTTGTCCCTGACGTCCCAGTGGAAGATAAGCCGCGTCTTGTCGGGAACGGTCAGCGTGCCCGTCTCCTCCTCAGGTTCCACTATCTGGCTGTCGGGCTCGTAGTTCATTACGAAGGGGTACTCGTAGTCCGGGCTGACCGCGCCGGTCTCGTCCTTGGCCAGCACGTTGAGCTTGGTCGCCGGCGAACTGTCGATGTCATTGACCGTGACCGTGGTGTCCGGTTCGAACGCGGAATACGGGTTCGAACCGATGGAGTAGGCGTAGTAGACCGGCGCGCCCATCCCGTCCGGGTCTTCGCCGTCCCACACGAACGCGCAGGGCGTTCCCATGAGCACGGTGTCCTCGCCCGTGCCGTAGACGTACTGCTGGCTGTCGGAATCGTAGTCCGGGTCGTAGATCGGGCTGTCGGGGTCGTTGGGGCCGTCGACTCTGAACAGCGTGTTGATGAGCGGGACGTCGGTCTCGGCCTCGAAGCGAATCTCCGCCGGAGACGGGTCGACCTTGCCCTCGTTGTCGACCGACCGCACGAAGAAGGTGTGGTTCTGAGTGCCGCCGACTCCGTCGATGCTGACCTTGAAGAGACTGTCGCTCTTCGTCGTGAATACCCAGTCGGCGTCGGCCGTGTCGTCCCACGCGAAGAAGTAGCCGCTGATGTAGCCGTCGGGGTCGCTGCCGTTCCAGTAGAGGTGCACCCTGTAGTTGGCCTGCTCCTTGGGGCCGGGAGCGCTGGTCAGCTCGGTTTCGGGGGAGAGATTGGTGTCCAGGAACAGGGTCTCTTCCTTCCTGCAGCCCGAGGTGAACAAGAGCGCTGCGAGCGCGAGGCCGGCCAGGACCAGGGCCAGCGCGGTGGCTGCAAATCTCCTGAGCGACATCATTTCGGTGTTTCCTCCAGGTTCACAAGAGATATACTGCACCATTCGCCGGTGGGGGGTGCACGAGGCATCGAGCTTCTGCCGGGACCGGATGTTCCAAGACCCCCGTGTACTGAGAGCGATCCTCGTGCGATCCTCTCAAGGGGGTCCACCTCTCATTATACCCCGGGGCCACAGACTGTCAACACAAAAAGGCCCTGTGAAATGGGTACTTGCGCGTGCGCAACCGGCGTGCTAGCTTGAGCTTGCACGAAAAGCGGTTGACAGTGTAGACTGGTGTGTGTAGACTCCCTCCTCTGAACAGGTTGGATTGCAGGGCGACCCCCGGACGTCTCACGTCCCGGTCGGCCAGGCACGCGGGGCGCCTTGCGTGATCTCATCCCCCCGTAAAGCTGTTCAAGGAAGAACGAAACTCAGGAGGTAGGCGCGAGCGAACCTTTGGCCCTAGTGTTTCAGACGTGTATTCGGCAGACGTGGCCGTAGGCATGTCCGGAGCGCGGAGAGAGGCGTCCGGACGTTGCACGGGAGGAGAACCAGAGTAATGAGACGTGTCCTGTTTGCAGCCCCGATCGTGCTCGCAGTGCTCATGGTTGCCGGGGCGGTGAGTCCCGTCATGAGTCAGATGGAGGAGACCGAGCCTGCGATGCCCGAGACCGGCATGATCGACACGGCGGCCGTGGATACGGCGGCCGTAGATACGCTCGCCGCGATGGCGGAAGAAGAACCGGCGGAGCCTGAAGCCCCGGGCGGTGGGTTCGCCCAGAGCGGCCTCGTCGAGTTCTTCAACAAGGGCGGAAACTTCATGTGGGGTCTTCTGGCCCTGTCCATCATAGGCGTGGCAGTGATAATCGAGCGGGCGATCACGTTGCAGAAGGCGAGAGCCGACGTGCGGAGCCTCATGGAGAGGGTCGTCGGCGCCCTTAAGAAGGGCAAGATGGACGAGGCTCTCGACATCTGCGCGGAGACGCGCGGTCCCATTCCTCAGATCCTGCACGCCGGCCTGAGGCAGGCGAAGAAGGGTACGGCCGCCGTCGAGAAGGCGATCGAGACGGCCGGCATCATCGAGATGTCGTTCCTGGAGAGGGGCCTCATCATCCTGGCGACGGTGGCGAACGTGGCGCCGCTCCTCGGGTTCCTGGGCACGGTCTCCGGAATGGTCTCGGCGTTCGAGGCGATCGCGCAGGCTGAGCAGGTCAGCGCCAAGCTCGTGGCGAGCGGTATCTCGGAGGCCCTGATCACGACCATGTCCGGTCTTATGATCGCGATCCCCACGCAGGTGGCTCACAACCTGTTCGTCCAGCGGATCGACAGGTTCGTTGTCGAGATGGAGGACAGCGCCGCCGAGCTGATAGACACGCTGGCTTCGCTTGAGCAGTAGACGACGGGCTTCTGGTACTAGCAGGCCGCGGGCGGCACGGCCGCTCCGGCCGGGGAAGGCACGAAGATGGCCAGATTCGGACAAAGGACGAAGATAAACCCCGGGATAGTCGGGGAGTCGTCGATGTCGGACGTGGCCTTCCTGCTGCTCATATTCTTCATCGTAAGCACGACGTTTCCGGAGATCGGTCTGACCCTGATCCTTCCGAGCAAGGCCGGTGAGGTCAAGGAGGTCGCCCGCCAGAACGTGATGCAGATCATCACCGCGCGGACGGGCGCCTACTTCGTCGGCACGGAAGAGACTCCCACTTCCATCCGGCAGATCAAGGGGAGGGTGAAGGAGAGGCTCACCGAGAACGAGAGGCTGATCATCTCGCTCGAGTCTCACCCCGACGCACCCTACGGACGGATGATCGACGCTCTGGACGAGGTCATGCTGAGTTACAGTGAGCTCCAGCAGGAAGGCGTGAGCCGCGATCGACGAATCTCACTGAAGATGCTTGACGTCGAGTAGCAGGGGCGGAGGTATACGAATTGGAGCTTAGAAGGAAAGCCAGGACCGGAGCCAAGATACCGATGTCGTCCATGGCGGACATCGCGTTCCTGCTCATCGTCTTCTTCATGGTCACCACGATCTTCAAGCTCGAGCAGGGACTGGCGATAACGCTGCCGCGCTCCGAGGCGGGCGAGAAGATACCCAGGGAGCGGATCGCGCACGTCTGGATAGACGAGCGCAGCACGATCCTGATCGACGACCTGGTCGTCGGCCTCGACGACATCGAGCCGATGGTCACCGCGAAGATCCGCGAGAACCCGGCGCTCATCATCGCGTTCAACACGGACGACGCCGCCAGATACAGGGTGGTCAACCAGGCGATGGATCGGCTGAAACGAGCGAACGCTCTCCGCGTCTCCTTCACGACGATGCCGGAGGGCCAATAGCGGCGAACGCCCCGCGGCGGACGCCGCGGCGGCACGGCAACAAGAGGCAGGTTCGATGAGTCCTTACCTGACGATGCACATGACCGCGGAGCAGGAGCTCAAGAACAACTACCCCAGGTTCTTCCGGCTGGCTTTCCTGGGAGCCATAGTCCTCCACGCGCTCATGTTCCTTCTGATCCCGGAAATCGAGGTACAACCCTACCAGCTCCGCGAGGAACGGCAGGTAGAGGCGATCGAGATTCCGGATCAGATCAAGGTGCCGCCTCCTCCGAAGGAAGAGGCGAAGCCCCAGGTCCCGGTCGACATCGCTCCCAGCGAGGAGGCGGACGTCGAGGAGACGATCGAGTCGACGGTATTCGACGTAGACGCTCCCCCTGAGCTTCCTCCGGCGCCGGCGCGGCCCGAGTTCTTCACCGCGTTCGACGAAGCGCCGCAGGTCGTTCAGCAGGTTCTGCCCGAGTACCCCGAGATGGCCAGGCAGTCCGAGCTCGAGGGCGTGGTGTTGGTGCGGGTGCGGATCAACGAGTTCGGCGACGTGGTCGAGGCGACCGTGGTGAAGGGCGTTCCGGGCCTGAACCAGGCGGCGATCGACGCCGCGCTTCAGTGGAGGTTCACGCCCGCGAAGCAGCGCGACGTGCCGGTCAAGGCGCAGATCGTGATACCGATCAGGTTCACGCTCCGCGGCTAGGAGCCGATTAGGACGGCGTTTGGCGTGGGCGTTGGGCCCCGGTCGCCGCGAGTGCGGAATGCGCCTCAACAGATCAGTGAATAGATGTGTCACAAAGGGCAGCGCGGGCCTTGACGCTGCCCTTTGCTCTTGTGAGCCCGTGTAACCGGTCGGCCGGGCGCCGCGCGCGTGGCGCCGCAGGTAGCGGGAGGATGAAATGGAAGAGATGAGAACCGGTACCGCACAGAGGGAGCCGGAGCCTTCGGGGGGCGTCACCTCGTTGTTGGGCGGGGTGTTCGTCGATCCGAAAGCGACGTTCGAGTCTGTCGCGGCGAGGACGTCGGTCCCGCACCCGACCGACCCGTCGAAGACCCGCGACAACACAATGTGGTGGATTCCGCTCCTGATCCTGATCGTCGTGTCCGTCGTGACGGTCGCGCTGGTCGTCGTGCCCTACGTGGCCGGCCCGGCCGCGGAGGAGGGTATCCGGCAGTCGATCATGGAGGGCGGCGGTACCGAGGCGGACGTGCAGCGGCTCGTCGAACAGAGCGCGCCGTTCATAATGCCCTTCTCGATACTCGGCGGCGTGCTCCAGTCCGTCGCCATGTTGTTCATCGTGGCCGGCATACTGCACCTTCTCATGAAGCTAATGGGCGGCAAGGCCTCGTTCCGAGGCGCGAGGGCGGTCACGGCCTACAGCATGCTCATCACGGCGCTGGGGAGCGCCATCAAGGTCCCCTTCATGATGGCAAAGGAGTCGCTCTTCGTCGAGACCGGGCCGGTGATCTTCTTCCAGAACCTGGAGCCGTCCGACCGGCTCTACGGCTTCCTCTTCACGGGGTTCGACGTCTTCACCCTCTGGTGGCTGGCGGTTCTGGGCATAGGCGCCGCCGTCGTCTACCGGACGTCGAAGGCGAAGGGCTTCACGGCGGCGGTCATCATCTGGCTCCTGTATTCCCTCGTAGGCATGTTCCAGCAGGGAGGAGGCTAGCTTGCTTCGGAGCGCAGTGTTTGTTTCTCTTCTCGCGGCGCTTCTCGCGGCCGCGACGGCCGCCGCGCCGGCTCGGGCCCGGGTCTATGAGCTCGACGAATGCATTGAGATCGCTCTCGCAGAGAACATAGCGCTCGCCCAGGCGAGACAGGGCGTCGCCGGAGCGGACGCCGACGTGTTGTCGAGCTGGTCGGGCGTGCTCCCCAGAGTCTCGGGGTCGCTCTCTACCGGCAGCACGATGTCGGTCGCAGGCGGCGCAAGCACTACGGCGGAGAGCGCCTCCGGCGGGATCACCGTCTCGCAGACGGTCTTCGACGCGTCGACGTTCGCGTCCATCTCGGCGGCTCTGCACGGCCGGGACGCGGAGCGCAACTCGCTCGAGTCGACGTTGCGCCAGGTAGTGTTCGGGGTCAGGGAGGCCTACTACGGGCTTCTGAAGGCCGAGGCGCTGCGCGACGTTCAGATGGAGGCGGTCGAACTCGCGAAGGAGCAGCTCCGGAAGACGGAGAGCCTCTTCGAGCTGGGTTCGGCCTCCAGATCCGATCTCCTGAAGGCGCAGGTTCAGGTGGGCCAGGCCGAGCTGCAGCTCATTACCGCGGAGCGGACGGCCGAGACGAGCCGCGCCGCGCTCTGTCTTTCCATGGGCATAGACGTGACCACCGACCTCGAGGCGGCCGATCCGCCCGAACAGGCGGCCGCGGAGGATCTAGAGGCGTACGATCTGGAGGAGGCGCTTGCGCGCAGGCCGGACATCCGTTCGGCCGAGGAGCAGCTTACGGCCGCGCGTCGCTCGCTCTTCTCCGCGCGCTCCGACCGTCTGCCGTCGCTCGGGTTCTCGATGTCGTATTCGAGGAGCCGCGACGACTTCGGGGAGCTCTTCGAAGACGTTCGGGACGACTACACTCGGACGATGAGCCTGTCGCTCTCGGTCCCGATCTTCAACGGCATGTCCACCAAGGCGTCGGTCGACCGGTGGGAGGCGACCCTCAGGACTTACGAACTCTCGCTTCTGGACCTGAGGCAGCAGGCGGAGTACGAGATAGAGACGGCGCGCCTCTTTGTGCGCGAGCAGAAGGAACGAGTGGCCGTAACGCAACAGGCCGTGGCGCAGGCCGAGGAGGACCTCAGGGTCTCGGAGGAGCGCTTCAGACTGCGGGCGGCCAGCATGCTCGAGCTCATCGACGCTCGCGTCGCCTACTCGCGTGCGAGGGCCGACCTCGTGGAGGCCAGGTACGATCACGAGGTCGCGAAGGCGGAGCTCAAACTCGCGCTCGGCCTGTGAAAGGGTGCTCGCGGCAGGCGGGAGCAGACATTCGGGGGAGCCGTCCATGGTCAAGAAGCGGAGGAACGCTCTAATACTCCTGGGGCTGGCGGTGATAGTCGCGATCTCTCTGATCGTCAGCCAGGGGATCGAGCGCAGGGACACGATAGACGTCACGGTCGACGAGGTCGAGCGGGGGACCATCGTAGCCAGGGTCTCCGGCCCCGGACGTGTAAGGGCCGAGACGAAGGTCCAGATCAGCTCCAGCCTCATGGGACGGATCGTCGAGCTGGCGGTCGACGAGGGCGACCACGTCCGGCGCGGCGATCTCCTGCTCAGGCTCGAGGACGTCTGGTACCGCTCCCAGGTCGAGCAGGCGGGCGCCAGGCTGGAGCGCGCCAGGGCGGAGCTTCGGACGGCGGAGCGGGACCTGGCGATCGCCGAGGAGCAGTACCCGCAGAACCACATCTCCGAAGCCGAGTACGAGGACGTCGTCACGCGCGCATCTACTTACCGCCAGGCGGTCGAGGAGGCGCGGGCGTCGCTCCGCGCGGCGGAGGACCAGC
This sequence comes from Candidatus Effluviviaceae Genus IV sp., assembly GCA_014728245.1. Classification (GTDB taxonomy): domain Bacteria; phylum Joyebacterota; class Joyebacteria; order Joyebacterales; family Joyebacteraceae; genus WJLY01. Next base: position 4,317 of record WJLY01000224.1, on the reverse strand, counting down.
TGGAGAAGACGGTCTTTCACGCTCCGATAGACGGAGTGATCACGCGGCTGAACGTCGAAGAGGGCGAGAACGTCGTTACCGGCACAATGAACCAGCCCGGAACCGTCATCATGACCATCTCCGACATGTCCGACATGGAGGTCGCGACCGAGATCGACGAGACCGACATCGTCGACGTCGAGGTCGGGCAGAGGGCCGAGGTCGACGTCGAGGCGCTCGCCGACACGCTCCTCACGGGACGAGTAACCGAGGTGGGGAACTCCGGGATAACGGCCATGGCGGGAACGGAGCAGGAGATCACGAACTTCCTCGTGGTCGTGCTGCTCAGGGACGTGCATCCCGGTCTCAAGCCGGGCATGACGGCGACCGTCGACATCATAACCGCAACGCACGAGGACGCGCTCAACGTGCCCATCCAGTCGGTGGTCTCAAGGAAGCCGTCTGAGCTCAGCGAGGAATCGGAGGAGGAAACGGAGGCGGCCGAGGAGCCCAGGGGCGGTCGGAGCGAGCGCGAGGAGGAAGAAGAGATCGAGGGGGTCTTCGTCGTCACCGAGGACGACGAGGCCCTGTTCGTGCCGGTCGTCGCGGGGATCGCGGACGAGCTCTCGATCGAGGTTGAGGGAGAGCTGACCGAAGGGCAGCGGGTGATGTCGGGTCCCTACAGGGTGCTGAGGACGCTCAAGAACGGGCAGGCCCTCGAGGTGGAGGACAACGCCGCGGCGGAGTCGGGAGCGGAATCGGGAGAAGCCGACGAGTAGCCGCCTTTCGCACGAGGGACGCCGCGCGACGCGGGCGACCGGCGGAAGCGCCGCCGCCGGCCACATCGGACCGCTCAGACGGGGATAAGAGCTTGCTCATCAAGCTGCACGAGATCTCGAAGATCTACACCGTGGGGGCTGAGGAGGTCCCCGCTGTTCGCAGTATCAGCCTTTCGGTGCCCGAGCGCGAGTACCTCGCGATCATGGGCCCCTCGGGGTCCGGCAAGTCGACTCTCATGAACATCATCGGGTGCCTCGACACGCCGAGTTCGGGGTCCTATGTGTTGAAGGAGCGCGAGGTGTCCAGGCTCGACGACGACGAGCTGGCGGAGATAAGGAGCTCCGAGATAGGGTTCGTGTTCCAGACGTTCAATCTTCTGCCGCGGATGACGACGTTCCAGAATGTCGAGCTCCCGCTCATCTACGGACACGCCCCGAGAGCGGAGCGCGCCGATCGGGTCTGGCAGGTGCTGGACGCCGTGGGGCTGCGGGAACGGGCCAATCACAGGCCGAACGAGCTTTCCGGAGGGCAGAGGCAGCGCGTGGCGATCGCGCGCGCTCTGATCAACGGGCCCTCCATCATACTGGCCGACGAGCCCACCGGGAACCTGGACTCCAACACGGGCGAGGAGATCATGCAGGTCTTCGGAAAGCTGAACAGGGCGGGCAACACGATCATCCTCGTCACGCATGAGCAGTACATAGCCGAACACGCGAAACGCATCGTCAAACTCCGCGACGGCATGGTCGCCAGCGACAGCGCGTCCTGATTCCGGACGCTTCCCCGCCCGGGAGAAACGTCCCATGGAGTTCGGAGAGACCCTCAAGTCTTCCTTTCGTACCCTCTGGTCGCACAAGCTGCGCTCGGCGCTCACGATGCTCGGCATCGTCATCGGGACGGGCGCGCTGGTGGCCGTGATGTCGCTCGTGGCGGGGCTGAACGCCGCCGTCGCGGCTCAGTTCCAGTCCGTCGGGACGGACATCGTATCCGTGAGCAAGTACCCCTGGGTGCAGATGGGGGACACCGAGGAGTACCGGAACCGGGCCGACATCACGGAGGAGGACGCGGAGGCCGTCGAGCTTCTGGATTCCGTCGGACTGGTCGCTCCCAACATCCACACAAGGCGCAACGTGACGCACGAGGGGAGCAACGTGCGCGGCACGCTCATAACGGGCACGACCCCCGAGTACGAGACGATAGACAACTTCTCCGTGCGGGAGGGGCGGTTCATCACGGAGTTCGACGTGGAACGCCGCAGGAGCGCGGCGGTGTTGGGGACCGACGTGGCCCGCGAGCTCTTCGAGTTCACCGATCCCCTCGAGAAGAAGGTGCGCATAGGGGGCCACAGCTTCACGGTCGTGGGCCTGCTGGAGGAGAAGGGCGACATACTCGGTAGCAGTCTGGACGACCTCGTGATCGTGCCGTTCTCCACGTTCGAGAAGCTGTTCGGCCACAGGCGCTCGGTCGTGATCGACTGTCAGCCCGCGCCGGGGATGCCGATGGACAGGACGGTCGAGGACATCCGGCAGATCATGCGCATCCGCAGGAAGGTGCCGAGGGGCGAGCCGGACGACTTCGCTGTGAACACTCAGGACGATCTGGCGTCCTTCTACAGGCAGATCACCGGTGCGCTCTACATGGCCATGCTCGGCATCGTCGCGCTATCGCTCCTTGTCGGCGGTATCGGCGTCATGAACGTGATGCTCGTCTCCGTCGCCGAGAGGACCAGGGAGATAGGCGTGCGCAAGGCGATCGGCGCGAGACGCTTCGACATCACGTCGCAGTTCCTGGTCGAGTCGATCTTCCTGACCTGTCTTGGTGGGATTATCGGCATTCTGGGGGGATCCGGCATCGGGCTCCTCGTCCGGAGGCTGACTCCGCTCCCCGCGGCCGTGACGCCGGTCGCCGTGGCTCTCGCGGTCGCCTTCGCGCTCGTGACCGGCCTTCTCTTCGGCGTCTACCCGGCTTCCCGCGCGGGCAGGCTCAACCCGATAGAGGCTCTGAGATACGAATGACAGGGACTTCCGGAAGAACCGGCTCACTGGAGTGGACCTCGCAGAAGCCTGGAGGCGTTCCATCGAACCGGCTGGTCGAGAGCGTCCTGGCGGCGTTCGCGGCCATCCGCGCCAACAAGGTCCGTTCACTGCTCACGTCGCTCGGCATCATGATCGGCGTTATGAACGTCGTGGCGATGGTGTCGCTCATCTCGGGCGTCAACGAGAGCGTGATGGACGTATTCAGGCAGATGGGCACCAACACGTTCGTCGTATCCAAGATGCCGGCCGCCAACGTGGACTACATGCAGTACCTGGAGTATCTGAGGAGGCCCGACTTCACGTTCCGCGACGCGGAAGCTGTCGAGGAGCTGTGTCCGTCGGTCCTCGCCGTGTCGCCGCAGAGTGTGGTGGCGAGACGGGTTCGACGCGGGTCGGAGTCGACAGCCGAGATAAGGATCGTCGGCGTGTCGCCCGAATACCAGTACGTCAGCGACAGCGCGGTGGAGAGGGGCCGCTTCTTCGCCTGGCCCGAGGCGGACAGGAGGAGGCAGGTCGTCGTTCTGGGCGCGCCCGTAGAGGAGCGGCTCTTTCCCGGCGATGATCCCGTGGGCGAGAACGTGCTGATCGGAGGACACCGGTTCCGCGTGGTGGGCGTGATGGAGCCGCAGGGTGAGATGTTCGGGCAGAGTCTCGACAACTACGTAATGGTTCCCTTCAGGACCCTGAACAAGCTGTTCGGCTCCAGGCTGAGCTCGAGCCTGTCGGTCAAGACCGTGAGCGGCGAGAGGATCGAACCGGCGATGGAGGAGGTCGAGAGGGTGATGAGGGGACGCCGCGGGCTCAGGGCCGGCGATCCGAACAACTTCGAGATCATCTCTCAATCGCAGCTCGTCGAGATGTACGAGAACTTGACGAGGGTGACGTGGATAGTCATGATAGGTATATCGGCGATAGCTCTCGTCGTCGGTGGCGTCGGGATCATGAACATCATGCTGGTCTCGGTGACCGAGCGCACGAAGGAGATAGGCATAAGAAAGGCCGTCGGAGCGAGATCGCGGGACGTGGCCGCGCAGTTCCTCGTCGAGGCGGGAGTGCTGTCGGGCATCGGCGGGCTCCTGGGGCTTCTCGCCGCGCTCGGCATAGGCGCTGCCATAGAGAAGGCGACGCCCCTTCCGGCCACGCCTCAGCCCTGGTCGATACTCCTCGCCCTGGGTGTCTCGATAGGCGTCGGCGTCTTCTTCGGGTTCTTTCCGGCGACCAAGGCGGCGAAGCTCGATCCGATCGTCGCCCTCAGATACGAGTGACCGGCGGCCGACTCCGGCCGGCGCGGCCCGCCCGCTTCCCGAGGTGACCATGACTTTCCATCGCGGCTTCTCTCTCACCCTGAGGCTCACAGCGCTGCCGGCGCTCGCGCTCGCCGCGCTGCTGGCGCTCTTCCCCGGCGAGGCATTCCCGCAGATGGCCGATCTCGGCGCTCCGGGGAGCTTCGGGGGCATCCGGTTCGCGGCCGACGCGTCGGCCGCGCCCGCCGCTCCCGGCGCCGTGGGAACGGTGCTGGTCT
>WJLY01000223.1 GCA_014728245.1 Candidatus Effluviviaceae Genus IV sp. | reverse complement strand
GCTGAGACGGGTGCGGGAGAGGCGGCATCCGGTGCCCCCGCCGGCACGGCCACCGCGGCGGCCGCCGACACGAGCGCGGCGCCGCCGATGATGCACGGCCACGGCGGCGGAGAGCGCGTGGAGCTGGGAGACCTCTCCGCAGAGGAGCCCCTCGCCGTGGGCGACGTCGAGCTCCTGCTGGACGAGCCCTACGAGGGCAGCGTGCTCACGTACCGCCACGACCCGGGCGTCCCGCTCCTCTACGTGGCCTTCATCGTGTTCATGGTCGGGCTCGTGGTGAGGTCGTACTGGCCGAGCTACCGCGTCAGTATCTGGGTCGAAGAGTCTGCCGGCCGCCGTATCGGCCTCCTCACGTTCCGCGCGACCGGTATGCTGGGAGAGCCCGAGGCCCTGGAGGACGCGCTCGTCCGCGAGCTGGAAGGCGACTCCTGACCGCCACAGTAGCAACCCACCTGTGTCGTTCGTACGTCCGCACTAGTCCACTCTCAACAGACGCGCGTTGATCGCTACGATCACGGTCGAGATCGACATGAGGACTGCGCCGACGGCGGGGCTCAGGATGATGCCCTGGCCCGCGAGCACGCCCGCGGCGAGCGGTATGGCGAAGGCATTGTAGCCGGTCGCCCAGAAGAGGTTCTGCACGGTCTTCCTGTGCGTCGCCCGTGCCAGCCTGATCGTATCCAGGACGTCGCGCGGGTCGCTCTCCACGAGGACGATGTCGGCTGTCTCCGCCGCGACATCGGTACCCGCTCCGATGGCGATCCCTACGTCCGCCGTGGCCAGCGCGGGCGCGTCGTTTATCCCGTCTCCGGTCATGGCCACGCGTGTGCCGTCGGCCTGAAGCTCCCTGATGCGATCGGCCTTCTCGTCCGGAAGCACTTCCGCGATGTAGTCGTCCAGGCCGAGCGTCTCAGCCACCGCCCTGGCGACGCCCTCGGAGTCGCCCGTCATCATGAGGCAGCGGATGCCCATCTCCTGGAGCTCACGGATGGCGTCCTTCGACTGCTCGCGTATCGTGTCACCGAGAGCGACCGCGCCCGCGACTTCATCGTCCACGAGCACGTAGCTTATCGTGCGTCCCTGCTCCCGATGCTCCGCAAGCTTGCCGTCGTCCACCTCAATTCCGTTCTCCCGCAGGTAGCCGGGACTCACGACCAGCACGCTCCTGCCGTCTACCTTGCCGCGGACGCCCTTGCCCTTCATCGCTTCGAACTCCGAGGGCTCGGCCAGGTCGAGCCCGCGCTCGCGGGCGCCCTTCAGGACGCCTGCGGCAAGCGAGTGCTCCGACCGGCTCTCTACCGACGCGGCGAGCCGGAGAATCTCGTCCTCGTCCGTCTCAGAGAGCGGGACGACCGCCTTGAGCCCGAACGTGCCCTCGGTGAGCGTGCCGGTCTTGTCGAAGACCACGGCGTCTATGTTGCGGGCCTGCTCGAACTGAGCCCGGTTGCGCAGAAGAAGCCCGTTTGCGGCCGCGATCGATGTGGAGACTGCTATCACGAGCGGAATGGCGAGCCCGAGCGCGTGCGGGCATGTGATGACCATCACGGTCACCATGCGCTCCATCGCGAAGACGAACTGCTCACCGCCGGCGAGCCATGCGGCGAGTGTTATGAGGCCTGCGCTGATGGCGATGATCGTGAGCCAGAGCGCCGCGCGGTCGGCCAGCGTCTGGGTCTTCGATTTCGACTCCTGCGCGCTGCGCACCATTTCGACGACCTTCTTCAGGTAGGTCTCCTCTCCCACCTTCGTCGCCTCGACCGTCACCGAGCCGTCGCCGTTCAGTGAGCCGCCGACGACCTCGTCGCCCTCTTCCTTGGCGACCGGCTTTGACTCGCCGGTCAGCATCGACTCGTCGACCGTCGTCTTCCCTTCCGTGATCGCACCGTCGACCGGGAACTTCTCTCCCGGCTTCACGACGAAGCGGTCGCCCTTGGACAGCTCGGAGACCGGCACGTCCTCGGTGCCGCCGTCGGTAACCCGGTGAGCTGTGTCCGGCAGAAGCTTCACTAGCTTCTCCAGCGCCGAACCCGCGCTCATGACCGACTTCATCTCGATCCAGTGGCCGACCAGCATCACGTCGATCAGCGTGGCAAGCTCCCAGAAGAACGCCTTGCCGGCGAGGCCGAGCGCGACCGCGCTGCTGTATACGTAGGCAACCGTGATGGCGAGCCCGATCAGCGTCATCATCCCGGGCTGCCGCCCGCGCAGCTCGTCAACGAGTCCCTTGGTGAACGGCCGGCCGCCGTACAGGTAGATGGCGGTAGCCAGGGCCACGATCAGGTAGTTGTCGCCGGGGAAGGTCGGAGGCGCGCCGAGCCCGACCAGCGACCGGAGCGTCTCCGAGAGGAAGAGTATGGGGACGGTGATGACCAGCGATATCCAGAACCGGCGGCGGAAGTCGGCTACCATCGCGGCGTGGTGGGCGTGGTGGTCGTGATGGCCGCCGTGGCCGTTGCGGTCATGCGGACCGTCGTGACCGCCGTGGCCGCCACCCTGCGCCTCACCCTGGCTGTGCCCTGCTATCATGCATCCCTCGCTGTGACTTGCGACTCGACTATCGCCTCATATCCAACCTGCCGACGCACAAACACCGCCCGGGCGCGGCGTCAGATCAGCTGCCTCCCAGCTCTTTTCTGGCTGCGTCCAGCGAGCCTCTGAGCTTGTTCATATTGTCCTCGAAGCCTGCGCGCATCTCTTCCCACGCGCTCTCGGCCGCACTCTCCAGCTTGTCGAGCTGCGCCCTCAGTTGCGATACGCTCTTCTCCATCCGGCCGGCCTCTTCCTCGTATCGGATCTTGGCCTCCGCCTTGGCCTTTTCGGCCTGGGCGCGCAGCTTCTCTATCTCGGCCTCCATCTCTTTGATCTCGGCCTCTCGCTTCTTGCGGTACGCTTCTCGCTCTACCATCGAATCCTCCTCCTTTGGCACGGTCGCTACTACCATATGGTCTGCGTTCAGACCGCACTTCTACACCGGCACGTTGCGGCACTTCGCCGCCTGCCGCCGGCGACCCACTGCACTATGATGCGGGAACCACACGCGCTGTTCTTCCACTCCCGCCATCGGCGCATCGTCCGATGCGGGCGGAATCGCTGCATTCAGGGCTTTTCGCTTGACGGAGGGCTGTACCGGTGTTAGATATAGAAGAAGAAATGACGCGGGGTGGAGCAGTCCGGTAGCTCGTTGGGCTCATAACCCAAAGGTCGCAGGTTCGAATCCTGCCCCCGCTACCAACCCGATGCGAATACCCGTCTCCTCGGAGGCGGGTATTTGCTTGGATTCCGGGATGGGAGGACGGCTGAAGAGGTGGATGAGAATGCCGCCGGTGTCGGGACTAAGATCGATCTTCTTCACGAGCAGG
>WJLY01000222.1 GCA_014728245.1 Candidatus Effluviviaceae Genus IV sp. | reverse complement strand
GTCCGAGGCAAAGCGGCGGATCACGCTCGCCGCGCCGTCGCGCCAGCAGACGACGGCCGTTCTGGCCTCCCGCCCGAGCGCGGCCAGAGCCCTCTCGATCGGGACGCCGCTCCCGGCCTCGGGCGCCTCCTCGAGCGGACGCCACAGGTCCGCCAGAAGCGCCGCGCAGGCCCGGCATTTCGCGATGTGGCGCTCCGCTGACTCGCGTTGCCCTTCGGGAAGCGAGCCGTCAGCGTACGCGGCCGTGAGCTCCCACTTGTCGCAGTTCTCAAGCGCCGGCGGTTCCTCCGCCGCCGCTTCCCGGAGAATCGCGGCCGCCCTCCGCAGCTCGGCCACCGCCCGCCTGCATCGGTCACACTCTTCAATGTGGGCCAGGATAGCCTCTTCCCTCGATTCGTCCAGCGCTCCGTCCAGAAATCCGGGGAGTTCCTCTTCGATCGGGCAATGGTCTTTCATCTCGTCCCGCCTTCCTCACCAGTCGCGTTCCAGGCCTCCGCGTTCGCGCAGCTTGGCGAGTGCTCTGTAAACGAATCCGCTCAGCGCTCCGACGGTCATGTCGAGCCGCCCGGCGACCTCGCGGTAGGTGAATCCCTCTAGGTAGATGAGCCTGACCGCCAGCGCCTCCCTCGGGCTCAGGCACCGCTCGATGGCCTCATCCAGCGACATCCGAAGATCGGTGGCGTCGCGGGCCGCTCCGTCCACCCCACCCGAACCGCTCGAACGGACGCTACGCTCCTCCGACCGCTCACGCGCCCTGGCCCGCCTCGTCTCTTTCCTCAACTGGTCGATACAGACGTTCCTCGCGATTCTGTATATCCACGTCTCCAGCTTGCATCGCCCTTCCCAGGCGGCGAGCGCCTTTCCGTTGTCGCGGAGGAGCTTGAGCAGCGACTCCTCGAACAGGTCGTCCATCGTCGTGTCGTCCCAGCGGGCGTTGTATCTCGCGTTGACCCGGTGGATAGCGCTCCAGATGAGTCTCCGATAGCGCTCGATGAACTCCGTCCACGCGTCCGAATCGGCCCTTCGCAGCCGTTCCACCAGCCGTGCTTCCGCCGATTCTGTCGTCCCGCGATTGCGCACTTATGCCTCTCTCCATACCGTTGGTCGCCCGGGTGCGCGCCTTTCTTCGCGATTCATGGAGCGGTGCCCGGGGGGAGCCGACACGGGCGGTACGGCCGGCTTCTTCAGCCGGAGAGCCGCCCCGTCGGGTCGCCGTAGAGCACGTAGTTCGCCCAGGCGAACGATGACACCCCGATGTGCGAATTGCGCGCCGCGGTGAGGGCCTGCCCGAGCGTCTTGCCGGCGAGCAGGTTCCTGTAGAAGACCCGGCTCATGTCCGCCGCCGGCAGGTCCGGAAGCTCCCAGGTAGTGCAGATGCACGACGTCACACCGGAGCCGAGCAGCTCCGCCGGAGTCGCGGTCGCCCACTCGCTGAGTATCGCTCTGCGGCCCGGCCCGCAGGCGTTCGTGAACACCAGCGCCGGACCGGCGTCGCCGCGCGGCAGAAGAGACGACGGGTCGGCCGCGGCGCCGTCCGCCAGTACCCAGCCGTGTCGCCCGTCGGCGTCGATCGTGTGGCCGGCGAAGTGGACGACGTCGAAGCCCTCAGCGAACGCGATTCCCAGCTCCTCCCCCGCACGGGGAGTTCGACGCACGACCCGGAGCTTCTCGGGCATGAGGGCGGCCAGTTCCAGTAGCTCGACCGCTTCCTTCGCCGCGGCCGGAAGAGCTCTCCCGGGAGTGTCGGACTCGAGGTCCGCCAGGAGGAGCATCCTGAGCGGCCCCCCCGACGGGCCAGCCGCGGGCGAGGCCGCCCCGGCCCCGCGGAGCTGGCGGCCCACGTGGAAGCGCTGCCAGAGGTATTCGGCGCCCGGCCGTGGAACGAGAAGCTCCCAGGGCAGGTGCGAGAGCGAGGGCTGCATCCGGAGCAGGAGGTTGTCGGCGGGCAGATCGTAGATGAGATCGCGCAGCTCCTCGTCATCGCCCAGCAGAAGTTCCGCGAGCGATAGCCCTATCGCGTAGATCTCTCTCTGAATGTCACGGTCCCCGTCCGCGCTCGGCTCCCCTGACGACGAGGCGAGCCGCGCGAAGGAAGCGGAGCGGGTCGCCAGTTCCGACAGGCGCTTCAGAAGCAGCGCCTCCTCGGCGGGCCTTCGGTCGAACACGAAGTCGCGGTCGAGCGCGCTGGCGTCTCCCGCGACCATCACGGTCAGGCGCCCCTTCTCCTCCTCTCTCACGAGGATGTCCGCGGGCCGCTCCGCGATCTCCCTCACGTCGGTCGTCCGCAGGCGACGGAGCGTGAGCAGTACGACCGCCGAGACGGCGACGACCGCCGCCCAGGCCGGATGCCTGAACGCGTCGAGAGCCGACGCCAGCGCGTCATAGACGCGCGCGCGGTCCGCGTACGATGGCAGCTGGAGGAGAATCCACAGAGCGAGCAGCGCGAGAGCGACCCAGAGGAGGCCGGCCGTTGCGCCCGCGGAATGACGCCCGGCGGACGGCCTTCTCCGGACCTCGAAGCGCCGCCCGCATGCGTCGCAGCTCATTCTTCGCGTCACCGACGCGCCCGAACCGCTTCTCGTCTCGCTCTCGAGCCGCGCGGGCCCGCCGCAACGCGGGCAGATCTGGCGAGCCAAGAGACTCCCCCCGGTGCTCTCCGCTCAACTTCGGAGTTGACTGTCTACGTACCGGGAGTGGCCTCGCGGACGCCCCCGGACGGGACCATGCCGTGCGGGCTCCTGCCGTTCACGGCGGGCAGTGAGATCACGCGGTCCGCGAACTCCTGGCCGTGATTCTCGCACGACAGCATGATCACCTGGCGCTCGTCCGAGATCTCGTGGAGAAGCTCCAGCGCGGCCGAGCGCCGCTCCGGGTCGGAGTTTACCAGCGCGTCGTCGAGAATGAAAGGAGCTCCCTCATGCTCCGAGAGAAACTCCAGGAGGGCGTATCTTATGGCAAGGTAGAGCTGGTCCACGGTGCCGGTAGAGAGATCCTCGGTGCCTATCTTGTCCGGGACTCCGTCCTGCGCTCCCGCGTTGGCGACCGAGAATCCCAGGTCCTTTCTCACGATGACGTCAGTGTACCTGGCGAGGGTGATTCGGGACAGTATCCGCTCGACGACGGGCTCGAGCACCGAGGCGGCGGCCTTCTTGGTGCTCCCCAGCGCCCTGTCGAGGCCCTCGCGGGCCAGCTCGAGCACGCGCAGCCGCCGCAGGAGCTCGTTCTCCTCCCCTCTGGACATCTCCAGGCGGGCGATGAGCTCGGGAAGCGAGTCCTCGGACTCGCGCTGGCCCAGCTCCCACTCCCGACGCGCGATGCGCTCGTTGAGAGCGGAGGCCTCCTCCGCCAGGGAGTCGCGCTCGGTCCGGAGCTTGTCGAGCTCGACGTCGCCGATGCGGGCGCCCCCGAGCTCCGCCAGCTCCTGGCGGTGCATCTCGCTCTTTCTGCCGAGCGCGGCGGCCTGGCTTTCGAGCGTCTCCTCGACCTCGCGCGGGTCGTCCGTGCCGCATATATCCGTCAGGACAGCCCGCGCGCTCTCGGCATCCCTCTGCGCCCGGTCGTAGTCCTCGATCTTGTGCTCGAACTCGAGGTAGTTGGGAAAGCCGAGCGTGGAGAGGGCTGCCGTGAGAACCGTGGCGCTCTTCTGGCGCTCGGTGTTCGCCACCCTGAGGCTACGGGAGAACGCCCATACGCGCATCGTTCTGCGGAAGAGGGCGGCGGTCGCGGCCGCGGCGGCCACACCCCCCGCCAGCAGCCACAGCCTGTAGTCGGGCAGAAGCCCGCTCGCCGCGGCAAGAACGAGCAGGAACGCGACGAGAGCCACGAGGCCGGTGACCACGGCGGCCCGTCTGTCGCTTCCCTCGCCCGCCCAGCGTGGAGCGCTCTCCTTGAGGTCGTTGACGCGCCGCTCCGCCGCGTCCAGGTCGGCCTTGGCGTTGACGATCGCACGCTTCTCCTCGCCGTACGTAGTGACCCCTATGCGCTCCCACGCGTCGGCTATGTCCTTCCTCAGCTTCCGGATTTTCCCGATCCTCGATTCGCGGTCCTCGAGAGCGCGGTCGGTCTCCGCGAGCTTGTTCTCGAGCTCGCGCGCCTTCTCCTCCTTGCGAACGACCGAGTCGAGCCGTGCGAGCTCCGAATTGGTCCGCTCGAGACTCTCTCTGTCCTGAGAGAGTTCGCTCATCGTCCGCACGACCGATGCCCAGGTTTCCCTGTGCGACGCGATCCTCTTCTCGAGGTCCTCGATCCTGTCGCGGCAGACGCTGAGCGGACCGGGGTTTCGCGGCGCCGGACGGTCGATGCCGGAGCGCATCCTTGATATCTCGGCGTCGAGCCTCTCCAGCACGCTTGCCGCGTCGATCACGCCGCTCGAACTCGTCATCTTCCTCTCGACCATGGGAACGAGCTCCCCGCGAGCCCGCTTCTTCTCTTCTATGGCGGCCAGCTCTCCCTGCCTCACGGCCGCGACCGACTCGAACGCGTCGAGAGTGCCGAACCCGACCATCTCGCTAATCCGACGGTCGACGTCGGAACGCCCGTGCAATGCCCGTCCGCTCGTCTGTTCCCGGAGCTCGACTCGCCCGTCGCCGAAGTCCTTGAGCAGCTCGTACGTGACACCGTCGTGTTCGAAGGAGAGCTCGAGTCTCGTGGCGCCGGTCGTCCCCCAGCTCGCCATCTCGTGCACGTCCAGCGAGCCGGGCGCCGGGTCCGTGAAGAGCGCGACGGCCAGTCCTTCCACGATCGTGCTCTTGCCCGACTCGTTGGGGCCCACGACGAGGTTGAGCCCCGGATCGAGGTCGACCTCGAAGTCACGGAAGGAACGGAAATTGACCATTCTGATCCTGCGAATTCTCAAGAGAGCACGTCCCTCCCCTGCAGCAGCGCCACTCCCAGCAGCAACGCGTCCTGGCTCTCCTGCCTGTCGGAGGCGCTTTCCGCTGCTTCGCATCCCTCTTTCATGAGACGGGCGAACCTCCCCACGACCAGCCGCTCGGGCAGCGTGGCCAGTTCTGTCTCGTCCAGGCTGAGCTCGTAGCTCCTGCTGCCGACCGCCACGTGGAAGTAGTCATCTCTGAGAAGATCGCACAGGCGGTCGGACTCGACGTCCGTTTCCACCGGAAGGCGCCCGGTGAGCGACAGGCGCAGAATGGTGTCGTCGTCCGGCGGAGCTTCGGTCCGCACGCGCTCCGCGATCGAAGCCAGATTCGAGCTGCCCGTGAGGTCCAGCTCGATCCTCTTGATGGTCTTGCGGCCGACACGCTCCTTCCGAACGGTCGCTCCCCTCTCGTCCAGATCGACGACCGCCGCGTGTCCGGCTCCCACGTCGTCAGGCCCCACCACCTCGGGGGCGCCGGAATAGAAGGCGTCGGCTCGCTCGCCTGAGGCCTCGCGCCACGAGTGTGTGTGGCCGAGGGCCACGTACGACCAGCCCGCGAAGCCCTTACCGGCGATCGGATGGTCGTCGGCTTCGGACTGCGCCGTTTCCAGTGCGCCGTGCGCAACGGCCACGTTGTACTTGTAAGCCGGATCAGGGACGACCGAGGCGAGCTGGTGCTCGGAAGTGCGCTTGGACATCAGCGGCGTGCCGCGAACTGTGAGCTCGGCGGCCGGGAAGTCGGCCGACGGAGTGCCGTCGAGACCAAGCACCGTGACGCGTCCGTGGCGCCCGAAGTCCTTCCTCTGGCTCGCGTACACCGACGCCGGGCCGAGGAAGTCGTGGCAGCCCGGGAGGATCACGACCGGCGTTCCGCTCGCCGCCCTCAGTCGTTCGAACTCCTTGAGAGCGTGCCTCACGTCGGACGCCGGCGGACTCTGCGAGTCGAACAGGTCACCGGCGATGATCAGGCAGTCGGCCCGTTCCCTGATCGCCAGGTCCGTGACGGCCGTTAGCGTCTGCTTGAGCTCTTCGCGGTGCTTGCCGGCGCGGGATCCGAGCCAGCCCAGCGGGGCGCCGAGATGCAGGTCCGCGGTGTGAACGAGTCTGGGCATGTCTCCGTTTCCGCGTCTGGGCCACGGGCGTCTCGGGAGGGGCCCGGAACGGGCACTCCCGTCGGCCGCGCCTTGTGAGAATATCGGAGTGGTGATGTTGCAGAGGCCGTGCCGAACCTGTGTTACCGAGGGGTATTTCTGAAAGGTACGTGAGGCGAGAAGCCGCGGGTCAGGCCTGGGGCCCCGCCTCGAAGGGGCGCGAGGCGAGAAGCTGCATGTCAGGGCCGGGGCCCCGCCTCTGAATGTAACTTCACCTCCGGAGAGCGCACGGCTACCAGTAGCCGCGGAGCCAGTCCACTATCGGTGCCCAGTCTTCGTTTTCCATGTCCGGGGTTATGCCGTCCAGCGTCGGGTCCGGCAGCGTCACGGGCTTCGTGATGACCATGTCGTAAGGAGACGACCATGAGTGATCGGGGAGGTACTCCCGAAGATCGGCCAGAGGATCGTTCATGAGCTCGTCCAGATCGACCAGCACGGACACGTCCGGTGCCGTCGGGTCCACGTCGATAAGCTGCACTTCCATCCCGGTTGCGAGAGCGACGCCTATCTCCTCGCCCGCCTGCCTGACGAGATCGACCGAGGAGCCCTCCAGGAGCTCGTCCAGCTCTATGACGCCGCCGGTCTCCGTGATGAGGTCGTCGGACTGCCCGTCCGTCTCGCCGGCCAGCGACTCGGCGGCGAGCTCCAGGTTGATGCCGAGCGACGTGATCTCATCGTACGTGGCGGGCAGGTGGCCGTTGGCCCTGAGCGTCAGGAAGTCGGGATCGTATTCGATCACGTCCTGTGGCGTCTGGCTCCCGCTCACGTCTACGTCGTATGAGGCCAGGCAATGGCACGCGGCCTGGAGAGCGTCGACCGCCGCGTGGCCGAAATAGGCGTCGGTCACATCGAGGTCCAGGACCAGCAACTGGTCCCTCGCCCCGAGTGTGTCGGGCAGTATGACGACGAGGTCGACCTCACATCCCAGCGTCTCGAATCTGGAGAGGCGCTCGTCCGCGATCGCGAGTTCAGGCAGTGCTTTCGTCTCTATCCACGACTGAAGGACGGAGAAGTAGAAGCCGTCGTCTCGCTCTCTCAGCAGGTCGCGTGCCGCCGCGAGGTCCGGTCCGTCCATATACCAGAAGAGAGCGCGAGGGGAAGTCCCCGAAGAGACCGGGAAGAGGTCGTCAAGGATCTCCGCAAGTTCCTGATCGGTCGCAGCGAGGAGGACGTGGCAGAGCGCGGAGCCGAGCAGCGCCCCGCAGTGGTCGGGGTCGTAGGTGAGAGCCTCGTCGAATCTGGCCGCCGCCTCCGCGACGTCGCTGCTCCATTCCCAGGGCGCTTGTTCCGCGTCTACGCCCGAGATCTCCTCGTAGAGCTCGTTCAGGCCATCCAGATACAGCTCGGAAGCGCGCTCGGAGTCGGTCGGACCTTCCGACCCGCAGCCCGCGAGCGCACCGCCCAGGCACGCGCACACTGCCACGCACAGGAGGGTCTTTGTCTTCATGCGTTCCTCCAGCGCGGCTTCCGCCGCCTTACCATGAAGAAGGTGCCCTCCGCATCGATCGGAGGGCACCCGCGTGGTACGCCCAGGAGGACTCGAACCCCCAACCTTCTGGTCCGTAGCCAGACGCTCTATCCAATTGAGCTATGGGCGCCTATCCTGGCGGAGAGGGAGGGATTCGAACCCTCGGTACAGTTACCCGTACAACTGCTTAGCAGGCAGCTCCCTTCAGCCACTCGGGCACCTCTCCGGAGCATTCCGTGCAGACCTACCGATGGTCGGTCTCCATCTGGCGGAGGGCGAGGGACTCGAACCCCCAAGGGCTTTCGCCCGGCGGTTTTCAAGACCGCTGCCTTACCAGTTAGGTCTAGCCCTCCGGCCCTCGCGGGCAGTATAGCAAGGCCCCGATGGGCAGTCAAACCGAATTGGCAGACGTCGGAAGCGGCCGGCCGCCGCGTTTCGTCCGGCGGCGCTTCATCCCGCCGGGTGAGCCTTTCGGCTCAGTCCCAGCGCGAATCCCCGGCCCCCGGCGTCGCCCCGGCGGTGGCCCGCCCGCTCTTCTCCTCCTCCTCCCAGCTTCGCATCTTCGCCCGGGCTCTCCTTATCCGCACGACCGCGACGACGATGAAGACCGCGGCCCCGAGGAGAAACAGCCAGCGACCGTCGTTGAGCATCGTCGCCCAGGTGAAACGCCGTGAGATGAACCGCTCGTACTCCCTGTCGAACTCACTCCGGTCGAGACCGGTGAGCGTCGCCAGCGCACGATCGAAGTCGCCTTCCTCCCTGATCGCGGCCACGAGCTCTCCCGGTTCGTTCATACCCGAGCGCTCCAGGAGCAGTCGCATCGCCTGGAAGGACATCGCATAGGCCATGGCCGCCGCTTCGCTGGCCCGCGGGAACCCGCCTTCCAGCGAGGAGATCGGAGGGAGCTTCCCCGACGCCGCTGCCGCCGCGAGAGCTCCCGACTGCGAGAGTCGCCATTCGCCCGCCACCGCCTGAGCCAGGCCTTCGTCGAACCATCGGGGCACGTCTACGCCGCGGAGGACCCTGCCCGCCGCGATGTGGGCCAGCTCGTGCTCGACCACGGTTTCCATCTGAAGTGGATAGGCGACGATGCGAGGGCTCTTGAGTACCACCAGGCCCTGGCCGGGCAGCGCGCACCCGACGCCCCAGTCGGGCGCTCCCAGGTAAGCTACCTGGGCGAATTCCTCGTCCGTCGAGGCGATGATGATCCTGAGCGGCGAGAGCGTGGTGAGGCCCATCGAGGCGGCGATCTCCGGCGCGCGCGCCTCGTAGACCGCCTTGACCCTCGTCGCGTAGGCCTCGTCACCGCGATGATAGAGGATGGCGGCCTCGCCGGCGTCGAGAGTCTTCCATTCGCCCGGGCGGTCCGCCGCCAGCGCGGGCGGCGCCGCGAGGGCGAGAAGGATCGTCGCAAGCAGGGCCAGGCCGGCTCCGACCTCTCTCGTCGGGCGGAAACGACGCTCAGCTCTCATGTGCCCCGGAGGCCTTCCTGTAGAGCGGCGACATGCGCCTGAGCCTGTCGACGATGCCGGGGAGCAGCTCGAGGACGCGGTCGATCTCCTCCTCCGTGGTGTGTCGTCCCAGCCCGAAGCGGACCGACCCCTGAGCCGTGTTCGGCGGGACGTCCATGGCCGCCAGTACGTGCGAGGGCTCCGCGGTGTCGGTCGTGCAGGCCGACCCGGTCGATACCGCTACGCCCTCCATGTCGAGCGCGAGGACGATGCTCTCTCCCTCGACGAAGTGGAACGCGACGTTCGTCGTGCCCGGGATTCTCGGCGCCTTGTGGGAGTGGATCGTCACGTCGGGTATCCTCGACGCGATGCCGTCCTCCAGCCGACGCGTGAGGGCGGCGAGCCGATCAGACTCGGACGGGATCCCATCGATCGCAATGCGCAAGGCCCGAGCCAGTCCTACGATGCCCGGAACGTTCTCGGTGCCGGCTCTCCTGCCGCGCTCGTGCGCCCCCCCGTGACAGAGCGGGTCGAAGCGTACCCCGCTCCGGGCGTAGAGCGCGCCGACGCCCTTCGGGCCGTATAGCTTGTGCGCCGATAACGAAAGGAAGTCGACGCCCAGCTCCTCGACGTCGACGCGCACCTTCCCCACCGCCTGCACCGCGTCGGTGTGGCAGAGCACTCCCCTCTCACGACACAGGCGCGCGATCTCGCTGACAGGTTCCAGGACGCCGGTCTCATTGTTGGCCAGCATCACCGACACAAGAAGCGTGTCGTCACGGATGGCCCTACCGACGTCGACGGGGTCCACCCTTCCATCCGGGTCGGACCCCACGATCGTGAGATCGCAACCCAGGCGGTCGCGCAGGTACTCGCACGTGTGCAGGACGGCATGGTGCTCCACGGCGGTCGTGACCACGTGTCGACCGCGCTCCATGTTGGCGAGGACCACGCCTTTGAGGGCGACGTTGTTCGACTCGGTGCCGCCGCTTGTGAATATGATCGAATCGGGCGTCGCGCCCAGGCCGAGCGCGACAGCCTGCCGCGCCTCCTCGGCCGCCCGCCTCGCCTCGGCCGCGATGGCATACCCGCTCGACGGATTGGCGAACGACCGCGTGAAATACGGGAGCATCGCCTCCACGACTCTCTCGTCCACGGGGGTGGTCGCGTTGTGGTCCAGGTAGATCGTCTCCAAGGCTGGTCCTCAAGAACGCCGCCGCGGCCGGCCGTC
>WJLY01000221.1 GCA_014728245.1 Candidatus Effluviviaceae Genus IV sp. | reverse complement strand
TCTGGAGCGGGAAACGGGGCTCGAACCCGCGACATCCACCTTGGCAAGGTGGCGCTCTACCACTGAGCTATTCCCGCTATCAAGCTCAATCCAGAAGTATAGACCGTCTCTACCGGACTGTCAAGGTGCAAGGTCTGCGCCGTTCCGCGCCTCGGGCGCCGTGAAGATGGCGACCACAATCGTCCCACACGAAGCCGGCCGACTCGCGTCGCGGCGCCGCGATTCAGGCCGCCGCTCTGGAGCCCGCGGCCAGCCGGGCCTTCTCGTACAGGGTGGCGTACTTGCCCGCCGAGACCGCCCAGCTGAAATCGAGCGCCATACCGCGCCGCACGATCCCCCGCCAGGCCTCGGAACGGCCGTACGCCCGGAGAGCGCGCTCGATCGCCCCGAGCATCGCCCCCTCGCTGTACTCCTCGAACACGAAGCCGACGCCGGTCTCCCGCTCCTCGTCGTAGTCCTCGACGGTGTCGGCGAGCCCGCCCGTGGCGCGCACTACGGGAACGGTTCCGTACCGCAGGCTGTAGAGCTGGTTGAGACCGCAGGGCTCGTAGCGGGACGGCATGAGGAACATATCCGAGCCGGCCTCGATCCAGTGCGCCAGCTCGTTGTCGAACGTCAGGTGCGCGGCGACCGACTCGGGGCGCTTGTTCGAGAGCCCCTCCAGGAAATCGTGATACTCCTTCTGTCCGGTGCCCAGGACCACCAGCCTCGCTCCCAGCTCGACCACGCGGTCGCCCGCCTCCCGCAGAAGGTCGAAGCCCTTCTGGTCCGCCAGACGTGACACCATGCCGATGAGAGGAGGTGCGGTATCCATCGGAAGCCCCGACCGTTCGAGGAGCGCTCGCTTGCACTCCTCCTTGCCGGAGAGGTCTTCCTCTGAGTACTTCGCGGGGATCAGGTCGTCGACCCCGGGGTCCCACGCCCTGTAATCGACCCCGTTCAGTATGCCCAGAAGCCTCCCGGCCTTTCGACGCTCGGCCAGCACGCCCTCCAGACCGAGGCCATATTCAGGGCTTGTCGATATCTCGATCGCGTACTGCTCGCTGACCGTGTTGACGTAGTCGGCGTGCTCGATGCCGAGCTTGAGCGTGCTGACCCCGCCCTTGTACTCGAATGGGCTCCCGAAGACGCATCGGTCCTCGGAGAAACCCAGGGCCGGAAGCACCGACTTCTCGAACCAACCGAGATAGCCGAGATTGTGGATGCTGAACACGATGCCGGCCCCGCCGATCCCGGGATCGCCCGAATAGAACTCCCGCAGGTAGACCGCCGCCAGAGCGGTGTGGTGATCGTTCAGGTGAAACACGTCCGGCCGAAGATCGAGAGCCCTGGACGACTCCAGCACGGCGCGGGAGAAAAGAGCGTATCTCTCTACCTCGTCCGGGTAGCCGTGCCCCGTGTCCGGGTCGATGTAGAGACCCAGCCTGTCGAAGTAGCCCCTGTGGTTGATGAACACGACTCTCACCGCGCCCCCGTCGGGCATGCGCGACTCGTAGAGGCGGACCTCCTCCTCTCCAGTACCCATGGGCACAGCGACCGGCCCCGTGCTCTCGACGGGCTCGATCCCGTACTCCTCGTCGTCTATCAGCGCGTACTTGGGAAGGAACACGGTCACCTCGTGTCCCATTTCCGCCATCGCCTGCGAGAGGGCGCCGACCACGTCGGAGAGCCCCCCGGCGCGGGCGAAAGGCGCGACCTCGGCCGAAGCCATGACTATTCGCACGAGACCTCCTCCCTGGTCTTCGTCCCGGACTCAGCCCCGGCCTCGGAGCCGGCGTCCGACCGGCCGGCGATCTCGGCCTCGCGCAGGTAGCGCGCTGCGTCCTCCGGCGGCGTCGGGTTGATGTAGAAACCCGAGCCCCATTCGAACCCGGCGATCTTCGTCAGCTTGGGCATGATCTCCACGTGCCAGTGGTAGTACTTGAGGTCGAGCTCCCCCGACGGGCTGGTGTGCACGATGAGATTGTACGGCGGGTAGTCGAGAGCCGTGTTGATCCGCTGTAGCGTCTCCTTCAGAACGCCGGCGTAGGCCAGGCGCGTAGCGTCGTCTATCGTCTCGAACGCCGGCTGATGCGTCCTGGGCAGAATCCACACCTCGAAGGGGAACCTCGCGGCGAAGGGAACGACCGCTATGAACACGTCGTTCTCGCAGACGATCCGCGACTTGGTCCAGACCTCCTGGGCCACGATATCGCAGAAGACGCAGCGCTCCTTGTAGCCGTAGTATTTCTTGCTTCCGGCCAGCTCCTCGATCACGCGCTTCGGCAGGATAGGGAGCGCGATGAGCTGCGAGTGCGGGTGTTCGAGCGACGCGCCGGCGGCGTTACCCTGGTTGCGAAACACCTGTATGTACCTGAAGCGCGTGTCGCCCTGGAGGTCGATCATCCTCTCCTGGACGGCCCTGGCCACCAGCGCGATCTGCTCGGTCGGCAGGTCGGCGAAATTGGCGTCGTGCTCCGGCGTCTCGATGATCACCTCGTGCGCACCGACGCCGTTCATCTTGTCGTACATCCCCTCGCCCGCCCTTCCGAGGTCGCCCTCGATGGAGAGCGCCGGGAACTTGTTCGGGACCACGCGCACTTTCCAGCCGGGCGTGTTCGGGGCGGTCTTGCCCGCCCTGTAGGCGAGCACCTCCGGGGGCGTCTTGTCCTCGTTGCCCTCGTCGAAGGGACAGAAGCCGTTCTTCCTCGTTTCCCTGGGGTGGGCGAAGTCGGTCGGTCTCTTGCCCCGCTCGGTCGAGATGATGACCCAGCGCCCCAGGACGGGGTCCTTTCTGAGCTGCGGCATCGCGTTCCTCGCTAGGTACCGGTCACGTGGGCCGCCTGACAATCGGAACCAATATGCTTACCAGAGTGCTGCTCGGCAAGTCAAGAGCGCCGTCGCTCATGCCGGAGCCTGAGCTCCGCCACGACCTCACGTACGTCCCTTGCTCGGTCCTTGGGACAGACAAGCGTCCCCTGACCGGTGCTCACAACAACGACGTCGGTCATACCCAGGACGGCAACCACGTTTCCGTCCGAACAGACGACGTTGTTCCTGGAGTCTACGAGAAGCACGTCGCCTTCGGTCGCGTTGCCCATAGAGTCCTGCTCCCAGACACGCTCGAGCGCGGACCACGCTCCCACGTCGTCCCAGTCGAACGTGGCCGGCACGACCACAACGTCGTCGGCCTTCTCCATCACACCGTAGTCGATCGAGACCGAAGGGACCGAATCGTAGTACTCAGCTATGGACGATCTGAACTCGTCGCCTCCCGGCTCGCCGGTCACGAGATCGAGCGCGTCCGAAACGTCCGGAAGGTACTTCGCCGTCTCCCTGAGGATCCTCTCGGCGCGCCAGATGAACATGCCGCTGTTCCACAGGTACGAGCCGTCGGCCAGGTACAGGGCCGCGGTCTCCGCGTCCGGCTTCTCGACGAAGCTGTCCACGCGCCTCACGTCCGGCGCCGCCGCCTCCCCCGCCCTGATGTAACCGTATTCCGTCTCCGGTCGGGTCGGTCTGATCCCAAGTGTCACAAGCGCGTCGTGCTTCTCGGCGGCGCCAATGGCGATCTCGAGCGTCTCCCTGAACGAGGCCGCGTCTCCGATCAGGTGATCCGCCGGGAGAACGACCATGACGGAGTCCGGGTTCTCCCGGCTCAGCACGTGCGCCGCGAGGGCTATGGCGGGCGCCGTGTTGCGGCCGGCCGGCTCGCCGATCACCCGTCCCTCCGGTATCGGAGAAAGCTCCGGGAGTATCGTCGCCCGCAGGCTCTCGCCTGTCAGAACCAGTCCGCGCTCGAGATCCAGGAGCGGCTCTACTCGACGGACCGTTCGGCTGACGAGCGTACCCCCGCCGTCGACGTCCAGGAGCTGCTTCGGCCTCTCCCGCGTGCTCAGGGGCCAGAGGCGCTCTCCCCAGCCACCAGCCAGGATCACCGCAGTTCGCATTGCGCCCATTGCCTCCGGTTGAGTTGCGTGTCGGGTGTCATGGTCGACGAAGGCTCTCCGTTCTCGCCGCTGCGCCGCCGCGCGGCCGCCTCACGAGCTTCTCGTCAGGCACTGCTCGGCGATCAGGCGGAGAAGCGTAGGGTCGCCGGACAGGTCGTCGAGAGAACGGTTCGCCGCCTCCAGCAGGCCGCGAGCGGTCTTCCTCGCGGCGTCGACGCCGTGAAGCGTGACGAACGTCGCCTTGTCGGAGTCCTTCCCCACGTCCTTTCCCACGACCCTCTCCTCGCCGGTGGCGTCGAGGATGTCGTCGACGATCTGGTATCCGAAACCGAGCTTCATCGCGTAGGACCGCAGCGCCTCGAGCGGCTGCTCGGGCGCCCCCAGGAGAGTGCCCGGCATCGTGGCCGCGACGACGAAGAGCGAGCCGGTCTTGCGAGTCTGGATGTATTCGAGCGTCTCGGCGTCGATTCTCCCCTCGGCGGCGGTCTCCAGATCGACGTGCTGACCGCCCACCATTCCGTAGGACCCGACGGCGGTCGCCAGGTCCCTCACGGCTCCGGCCATCCTCACGCCGTCAGCGCCCACGTCGACGCCGTTGTCGGCCACGAGCCTGAACGCGTGCATCAACAGAGCGTCGGCCGCCAGGATCGCCGTCGCGACACCGAAGGCCCGGTGGGTCGTGGGACGGCCCCTTCGAACCCTGGCATCGTCCATCGACGGAAGATCGTCGAGCACCAGAGAGCAGCAGTGGACGTACTCGATGGCGCACGCGCATCTGATCATCGCGGCCGCGTCGAACCCGAGGGCGCGCGTGGCCGCCAACGCCATGATCGGCCTCAGCCGCTTGCCGCCCCCGACGACCGAGTAGCGAATCGCCTCGTGGATCCTCTCCGGGTAGTCTCCGGGGTCGGGAAGCCACCTGGCGACAGACCGCTCGACCGCCCGGCGCTCCTCTTCGAACAGCGCGGCTTCGGACACGTCGGGGTTCCTCCGGGAACCTTGTGCGGCCCCACTCACTCAGAAGCCTCTCAGAAGGGAGTAGTAGATCGCCTCGGTGTGAAGCGTCACGCCGTCCCAGTCGTACGTCTCGAGAACGTGCCTTCTGGCCCGATCCCCCATCGCGTGGCAACGCTGCGGGTTCGCCAGAAGCTGCTCGAGACGCGCGGTCAGGTCGTCGACGTCTCCCTGCCTGAACGTCGCGCCGCAGTCGCCGATCACCTCCAGGTTCTCAGGTATGTCGCTCGTCAGGCAGCAGTTCCCGAAGCTCATCGCTTCCAGTAGCGCGATCGGGAGACCCTCTATGTCGGAAGGGAGAACGAAGATGCGGGCGTTCGAGTAAAGCTCATCAAGCACGTCGCCGTAGACGTAGCCCAGAAACCTCACCCTCTCGCCGCTCTTGGCGTGCAGCGAGTCGACGTACTCGGTCGAGAAGCTCGTGCCGCCGGCGATGATGAGTTCAAGGTCCGTGTCGAGGCGCCTGTAGGCGTCCAAAAGGTAGTGGCACCCCTTCTCGGGAACGAGGCGCCCCACGAAAAGCATGTAGTTCCCCGGATCGATTCCGAGCTCCCGGATCTTCTCCGGCTCCCTCACGTGGGGAAGCACGGTGCCGTTCGGGATGTAGGTCAGGATCACGTCCCGCGTCTGGTTGAAGTAGTCGCGCAGGGCCTTCGACACGACGATCGTGCGGTCCGGAAACGCGACAGCCGTGTATTCGCACCTTCGCAGCACCCACTTGGCGAAGGTGCCCCACTTCTCGCGCTGCCAGTCCAGGCCGTGCACCGTCACCACGCTTCGCATCCCGCGGAGACGCGGCAGGTTGGCGAACATCGATGGACCGAGCGCGTGGATGTGCACGATGTCGTAGTCGCGCGCCAGGATGTGGGGAAGCGCCATCCCGCAGTGCGTGGCCGTGTCGAGATGCTTCGTTGGAACGCTGGGCACGCGAACGAGCTTCACCCCGCGGTACTCGTCCTTGACCTGCGAGTAGTACGGACGGCAATAGACGGTCACCTCGTGGCCGCGCTCGACGAGCCGCGTCGACAGCTCCTCAACGTGGCGCTCTATGCCCCCGTAGGTGGCCGGGATTCCCTTCTGGCCGAGCATTGCTATCTTCAAGCCATCGCCCTCTCGTATATATCCGTGAGGCCCCGGTAGTGCAGTTCGGGCGCGTAATCCTCTTCCATCTTTCGGCGCCCTGCCCTGCCCATCTCGATGGCGAGCGCCGGGTCGCCGGTGAGCGTGTCGATTGCCGCGGCCAGCTCCTCCGCATCGCCGGGCCGGAAGAGAAGGCCCGTCCGTCCCTCTTCCACGAGCTCCGGTATGCCTCCGATTCTGGAACCGATCACTGCCTTCCCCAGAGCCAGCGCCTCGTATACGACCAGCGGCGAGTTCTCGAGGCACTCTGAAGGAACGATGACGAACAACGCGTCGCCGACGAGCGCCTTCAGGTCTTCGCCGGTACGGTACCCCATGAACTCCACGTTGTCCAGCCCGAGGTCCCGCGCCTCCGCCACGAGGCCGTCCTCAAGCGGTCCCGTGCCTATGATCCTGAGGCCTACGCGGCCCGACCGTGCGATGGCGCGCAGCATCGTCCCCACGCCCTTCCCCGCCGACAGTCTCCCCACGTAGACGCCATGTCCCGACGATTCGTACCTGGGCTCGTACTCGTCCATTGCGATCATGTTCGGAAGATGCACGATCTTCTCGGCTGGGACCCCGTGCGCGATCATCCTGCCGCGAAGCGACTTGCTCGGAGCGATGAAGAGCCGCACGCCCCGCGCGTACGTCCCCAGAAACCGATGGACGTAGGCTTCGGCGCAGACCGTGAGGCTCCTCGCGAGCGATCCCTGCATGCAGCGCCGCCTCACGGCCTCAAGATACCTCCCGTCTCCGCAGCGCTCGCAGATCTCGCCGTCTATCATCATCTGGTAGCTGGGGCAGATCAGCTTGTAGTCGTGCAGCGTCTGGACCACCGGCACTCCGCGCGCGTTCAGACCCGCGATGATCGACGGCGACAGCTGATGCGCGATGTTGTGCAGGTGGGCGATGTCCGGTCGTGTCGCCTCTGCCAACGCCTCGATCCTGCGCCGCGCCTCGAACGAGTAGACCACCCTCAGAGCCGCCAGCGCGTCGGCCATCGGTCCCCCGGACTCGAAGTCGACGTTCGACACGAAGTAGTCGGAGTAAGGCGACGGCTCGTTCCTTTCGTCCCGCATCGCGAACGGAACAACCTGGTCGCCGTGCCGCTCGAGAACCCGCTTGAGCTCGAAGAAGTACCGCTCCGTTCCACCCTTCACGAAGTAGAACTTGTTGGCGGCGAGAACTCTCATCGGCTGCACCCGCCTTCATCCGGGCCTGCCTTCCGCCTCACCCGCCGGCATCCCGACCCAGAAGCTTTGCTCCCGCGATCCAGCACAGCGGCCCGAGGGGGCGGCGCCGCATCGGCGGCGCCACGGTGCAGACCATCCAGCACTGCTCTTCGCAGCCGGCGACGGCGGCCCTCACGGTCGCCGCGGACCGCTTCTGCAGCTCGAGAAAGCTCCCGTCCCGAACGTTGCCCATCGGGGTCCCCCGGATGTTGCAGGGGTAGACGCTCCCCCACGGGTCGAGGTAGAAGAAGTCGATGCCGGCGCGACAGGGGAGTCTGCGCCTCTTGCCCCGAACGTAGTCGGCGAGGCCCCTCATGTAGTAAGCCATCGCCCAGTCGCGAGGGCGTCGCGACGAGAGGTCGATGCGCATCAGATCCAGTATCTCGCGTGCGGCCTCCTCTGAAGCCGGCCTCTCGTCGCCCTGCGATCCGAAGAAGATCGGCGAGCTGTGGACCGCGCTCGCCACGAACCTCACATCCAGCTCCTCGGCGAGCGCCCGCACCTTGCGCAACTGGCCTGGGTTCTCCCCCGACGACGTAGCGGCGAGGCCTATGTCGCCGACTCCGAGCGATTTGAGCCTCCGGACCGTCTCCAGCGCCTTCTCGTACGCTCCGGGCACACCCCTGATCTCGTCGTGCAGGCTGCCGACGGCGTCGATCGAGACGCGCACGGCGATGCCCCTCATCGCCGCGACCGACCTCTCGATCCTGTCCGGGGACAGGCCGTTCGTCGATACGACAACCCTGGCACGCGGGCACGACCGCCGCACTACCGAGTAGACCTCCGGCAGATCGTCCCTCATGAACGGCTCGCCGCCGGAGAGGTTCACCGACCTCAGGCTCGCCGGCAACCATTCGTAGTCGGAGGGCGAAAGCTCCCTCTCGACGTCGGCCTTCTGGCGCCAGATGTCGCACATCCCGCATCTGGCGTTGCAGCGATAGGTGACCGCCACGACGCAGCCGATCGGCCCGGCCATCAGCCTCGCTCCGCTTCCCCTGGTCCGAGCAGGTGTTCGTAGGCCCTCTTGAGCTCTTCGCTCGTGTGCTCCCAGGCAAGCTCCTCGACGATCCGCTCCCTGTTCTCCTCCCCCATCGACGACCGAAGCTCCTCGTCGTCGAGCAGCTGGATGATCTTCTCGCCAAACTCGATCTCGTCATTCGGCGTCGCGTAGAGCGCGCCCTCGCCGGCCGAGTAACGGCTCTCTCTGAGATCGAACGACACCATCGCGCGCCCGAAGGTCATGTACTCGAGCACCTTGTTCATCGTCGAGACGTCATTCAGCGGGTTCTTGGGGTCAGGACAGACACAGAGGTCGGCCGTGGAGAGGTACCTGCGCACGTCCTCGTCGGAAATCCGGCCCGTCATCTCCACGTAGTCCGAGAGGCCGAGGTCGTCTCGAAGGGCCTTGATCGCCCTGAACGAGTCGCCGGCGCCTATGAGCACGAAGTGGACGTTCTTTCTCTTGACCACGTCTACCACGTGACGGATGGCGCGAAGCAGGTAGTCTACGCCGTCCTGCGGGGCCATCACGCCGAGGTAACAGACCAGGTGCTTCTTCCCCCGCTTGAGCGACGGATCCGGCTCGAGCGGCGTGAAGCTCTCGACGCGCGGACCGCTCCGGACCACGAAGACGTCCTCGCTCCCGAAGCCGCCGACCTCGATGGCGTGTTCCCGATAGGACAGATTGGTGGATATCACCATGTCCGCCATCCTGTAGGTCGCGCGTTCCAGTAGACGCAGCAGCCAGAAGAAGAAGGCGCGGCGGCCTCCGAAGCGCGAGAGATAGAGCTCGGGGCACAGATCATGCTGATCGTAGACGAACCGGACCCCGCCACGGAGCTTGTAGAGGAGCGCTATCAGGAAGAACGTGTCCGGCGGATTGCACGCGTGAATGGCGTCGAAGCCCTTCTCGCGCGCGACCCGCGAGGCAAGCTTCATGGTCTCGATCCAGCAGTAAGGAAACTCCCAGGCGTACGACAGCTTGTTGGTCGTAGGAGGAGGCGGAGGATACCTGTAGATGTCTATCCCCTCGATGACCTCGTGCTTCTCGGTGTGTCCACGGCCCTGCGGACATATCACCGTGACGTCGTAACCGGCTTCCCTGAGCGTAGTCGACTCCAGCCATACCCTTCTGTCGAACGGGACAGGCAGATTCTCGACGATTATCAGTATGCGATTCTTCTCCGCCAAGCGCCCTTCCTTGTGAAGCGACCTCGCCCGCCGAGCGGGTCCCGATGCGGCTCACGCGCCCGCCGCGCGGGCGCCCGCGTCGCCGCTACCACGAGATTCCTACGTATCTCCCGGTGACCTCGGACGGATCGTCGACGACTCTGACC
>WJLY01000220.1 GCA_014728245.1 Candidatus Effluviviaceae Genus IV sp. | reverse complement strand
CGCGATTGTGGGCGGGCCCACGAACAGGGCCCGCCGTCGCGATTGCACAAGCCGCGGTCGCCGTCGCGCTCAGGGCTCGGCCCCCGCCATCGCGATTGGGGGGAGTCTAGACACGACGTGTTCAGGGCTTCGTAGCGAACCATTAGGAAATCGTTCGGGGAACGGAGCGGCGACTCGATCAGCGTCGCTCGACCGGGAGTAGGCCACGTAGGCGGGTGTCCGTATCCCGATCTGGCGGAGGCCGCGATCCGCGCGGAGCGCGCCCTCCGCGTAACGCACACCAAGCCGGAGTTTCACACAACGCTAACTTGTCGCTCTAGGCTGCTGCTCCTAAGCTTGAAGCTCCGTTGTAAGGACTATTCGACTCGTCCTGGTCGCGGGCGGCCAAGCCGGCGACGGACGCGGCGGCACGCGCTTTGGAGCCGAGACTCGTGTTCAAGGAGGGTGGATGAGACGGTTCTGGTGGGTCGGTCTGGTCCTCGTTCTGGCGGCGGGCCAACTGCTCGCTCAGTCGACGGCCGACGAGCTGCGGGAGACCGTCGACGAGACGGTCGATATCGAGCAGGAGACGCAGGAGAAACGGGACGCTTGGGCGGAGGAGCAGGCAGCGCTCGAGGCGAGGTACAGAACCGCCAAGGCCAACATCAGATACCTCAACGAGCGCATCACCTCGGAGGAAAAGCAGGCGCAGGCGCTGGAGGAGAGCATCGCGGAGCTTGAGAGGCGGCTCAGTGAGGCCAGGTTGCTCCAGTCGGGTCTCCAGGACACACTCGACGTGGTTTACGCTCGCCTCCAGAGGTTCGTTGAGCGGGACATCCCGTTCCTCGTGGACGAGCGGGCGCGCAGGCTGGAGAGGCTCGACCGGGAGCTCAACCGGCCCGAGGTCACCGGGGCGGAGAAGCTCCGGAGGCTCCTGGAAGCGATGATGATCGAGACGGAGTACGGCAACGCGGTCGAGGTCAACCAGGATGAGATCGAGGTCGAAGGCGAGACGATCTTCGCAGACGTGCTCCGCGTGGGCAGGGTGTCGCTCTTCTGGCGCACACCCGACGGAGAGCGCGTGGGCACGTTCGACGAGGCCGATTGGAAGTGGGTCGAGTTGCCGCAGAAATACGGTCGGAACATCGGGATGGCGATAGAGATGGCGTCCCGCCTGAGGCCGGTCCAGCTCATCACCCTTCCGCTGGGGAGGGTTCAGTCATGAAGAGAACCCTGGCGGTTGTCGGAGTGCTAGTGGTGGTCGTCTCGGCGTTCGCCGTGAGCCCCGCGCTCGCGCAGGATGTGAGGGCGGCCGTGAGACAGGCGGAGGTCGAACGCCAGGAGGCGCTCGAGCGCGCCCGCCTGGCAGAGCTGGAGATCCTGGCGGATCGGGAGGCGCTGCTGGCCGAAGTAGAGAGCCTGGAAGAGGAGGAGCGCGGGTTGGACGGACGCCTCGCCGACCTGGAGAGCC
Organism: Candidatus Effluviviaceae Genus IV sp.; assembly: GCA_014728245.1. Taxonomy (GTDB): domain Bacteria; phylum Joyebacterota; class Joyebacteria; order Joyebacterales; family Joyebacteraceae; genus WJLY01. Next base: position 3,583 of record WJLY01000220.1, on the reverse strand, counting down.
GAGTGGCGGCCCTCGGTGCGAGTAGAGAGCGGCTCGCCGACAGATGGGGCAGGGAGGAGCTGCAGTACAAGGAGATCTCCGGGAACGTGCGGCTCGCGGCGCGCGACCTTCTCGCCATGCTGGAGCAGTCACCGCTGACCGCGCTTCGTCCGGAGCGGCTCGAGCCCCTGCGTCGAATCGTGCGGGAGGGCTACTTCCCCGACATAGACGACATCGCCGGGATGACGGACGCGCTCTTCGAGGAGATGGAGCTGAACGGTCAGGTGGGGATGACGACGGGCACGTTCGTCGGCAGAAGCGGCGAGGAGACCACGGGCGACATCATGACGCTCGGGGCCTTCACGGCGCTCTACAGGACGGGCGGGGACGAGGTCGGCTTCCTCAGGCACTCGCAGAGCGAGCAGAAGCTATTCGCGCTCTCTTCTCTGCCGCCGGGCGACATGCAGCGGGACATCCGGAACTACATGGCGGGGGAGTCACCGTCCGCCGTGGTCGACATCTCGGGCGGGGCCGCGCTTCGTCAGATCACGCAGCACGTCGGGTTCTGGGAGCATCTGCTCCTTGGGGGGCCCATCGTATATCCGATTCTGGCGATAGGCGTCGTGGCGCTCCTTGTCGTAGCGTATAAGTTCGCCTTCCTCTCCAGGGTGCACGGCAACACCGACAGAATAATGTCGGAAGTTACCCGCAGGGCGTCGCGCGGGGACTGGGAGGGTTGCGAGGCGATAGTGCAGAAGCACTCCCACAAGAAGATGCCGGTCGTCGAGGTCGTGGCGGACGGCCTGTCAGCGAGAGACGAAGACCGGTCGACGCTCGAGAGCGTCATGCAGGAGGCGATCCTGCGTGAGCTCCCACGGGTGGAGCGCGGCCTGTCGGTTCTCTCCGTGTTCGCCGCCGTCGCCCCGCTTCTGGGGCTCCTCGGAACCGTGACCGGCATGATCGAGACATTCCGCGTCATCACGCTCTACGGCACCGGGGATCCGCGGCTTATGTCGAGCGGCATCAGCGAGGCCCTGATCACGACCGAGCTTGGACTGGCGGTCGCGATACCCATCATGCTGTTCCACACGTTCCTGTCGCGCCGATCCAACTCCATCGTGGGCGAGATGGAGGAGAAGGCCGTCCATCTGTCCAACATCATCCTCAAGGAGCGCAGCGTCAACGGCGATCCGGGTCCCGGAACCACGATCCCCGACGACCTGATAGCCGGAGAGAAGGCCGGGAGAGCCGTGGCCTAGTCGGTCTGGGCCGCGGAACGTGTCCGCGGTCGTTCCGACCTGGCCAGCCATACGGAGGGATGGTCGCATGATCGAGATTCTCGCAAGGACCTACGAGTACCTCCAGCAGGGCGGCTGGATCATGATCCCGCTCGCCACGGCTTCGGTCGTCCTGTGGACGATGATGCTGGAGAGGATCTCATTCCTAAGGTCCTTGAGGAACAACGACGTCACGGTCGAAGAGGCGATAGCGCTCGTCCGCAGCCGGCGGGAACATCAGGTCGAGGGTGAAGGCCTCAGGGCCCGCGTCCTCAGGAACTTCCTCGCGAGGCGGTCCGGCTTCCCGCGCCTCGACATCGATATCCTCCGGGAGTGCGTCATGCGCGAGCGAAAGGGGCTGGGGAAGTTTCTGGCGATGATCGGAGCGCTCGTGGCCGTAGCGCCGCTCATGGGGTTACTGGGCACGGTGCTGGGCATGATCGAGACGTTCCAGGTCATCTCGCTTTTCGGCACGGGAAACGCCAACGCTATGGCGAACGGCATATCGATCGCGCTCATCACCACCGAGGCCGGCCTGCTCGTCGCGGTGCCGGGACTCGTGCTGTCGGGCATGCTGTTTCAGCAGGCGACTCGCCTTGAGACGCGGCTCGAAGAGGACAGCGTAATACTCACGCGGGTCATCCGCAGGCCGTCGTGTTCCTCCTCCGACAGGAGGCGGTTCGGCGGGGCCTGTGACGGGGAGCGGCCGGAAGTGGGCGGCCGGCCGGTGGGCGCCTATCAGGAGGGCCAGGCGGCATGATAAACGTGCGCGGAACGCTGAGGGGGCGCGGCGACAAGGTCGACATACCGCTCGGTCCCCTGATCGACATGGTCTTCCTGCTTCTCATCTTCTTCGCAGTCACCACGAGCTTCGTCAAGGAATCAGGGATCGACGTGCAGAAGGCCACCGCATCGACGGCCGAGGTCAAGGAGCACGCGGGGATCCTGATCGGCGTGACGCCGGAGGGTGACGCCTTCTTCGAGGGCAAGCGCATCGACCTGCGAAGCGTGCGCGCGCACGTCGAGCGGGCCCTCGCCGAGGACCCGGAGAGCGGAGTCGTCATCGTGGCCGACAAGCGTAGTCAGACGGGCGCGATCGTCACAGTGATGGACCAGTGCCGGCTGGCCGGAGCGAAGACCGTCAGTCTGGCGGCGAAGCGCGAGGACGAGTCGTCTTGATTCGCGTCGGCAGAATCCCCATCTGGGTCATTCCCACTGCACTGGGCGTGAACCTCGTGCTTTTCGGACTCGCGGCGTTCCTGCTGCAGGAACGCAGGGTTCCCCAGGACATCACGGCTCCTGTACCCGTGAGCCTCGTCAAGCTCGAGGCGCCGTCCATGCCCCAGGAAGAGAAGGTCAAGGAGCCATCGAAGCCGCCTCCCAAGGAGAAGGTGGACTTCATGCCTGACGTCGTCCGTCCCGCGCTCGGTTCGGCAGGCGCTATGGACCTGGGCGTCGCGATCAACCTCGGGGGCGCATCGGGGATCAGCGGGACTCGCGAGTTCGTCTTCGAGGCGTATGAGCTGGACCAGGCGCCCCAGCCGATCGTCCGGGTACCTCCTCAGTATCCGTACGGGGCCCGCGAGCGGGGCATCGAGGGAGCGGTTCAGATACGCATGCTGGTGACCACCGACGGAACGGTCGGCGACATCCAGATCCTCGACGCCCGCCCGGAGGGCGTTTTCGAGGATGCCGTGCGGCGCACTGTGCCTCAGTGGAAGTTCGCCCCCGGCAAGGTCCAGGGGAAACCCGTCACGGCCTGGGTCGTGACGACGATCCACTTCAACCTGAGCTAGAAGGCGGCACAATCGACCACCTCGGCCTGACCCGGAGGAAGGCATGCCCGGCCATGTCAGCTTGAGCCGAAAGACGGCACAATCGACCACTTCAACCTGAGCCGGAAGATGGCACGCTCTGTCATTCGCAACACGGGAACCTTCATCCTGGCGGCATGCCTCGCCGCTCTGACGGCGCTCTGCTCCCCGGCACTCGCCGACGAGGAGGTGATGGAGCGCCGCATCGACGACGTGTCGGACGTTCCGGCCGCCGCGCGATTCGCCATGTTCGAGGCCCAGAAGGAGCGCGAGACGGGCGACCCGGACGCGGCCGTCGAGCTCCTGTCGGACTTCCTGCTGGAGCATCCGGAACAGGATCACTTCCTCGTCAGGTTTCACCTCGCCCTGAGCTGGAAGCGTCGGGGCTCGCTCGAGGAGGCGCTCGAGTCGTACCGCATGTCGGTCGGCATGGAGCCCATGTTCGCACAGGGGTGGCTCAACATGGGCGAGCTGGCGTACAACATGGGCCGCTACGATCTCGCGGCGGAGGCG
>WJLY01000219.1 GCA_014728245.1 Candidatus Effluviviaceae Genus IV sp. | reverse complement strand
GCACAGGGGAGAATGCGGGGTCCGCTTCAGAGGCAGGTGACGCGTCTCCTGTCACTGCTATCCCTGGCGTTCGTGTCGGCCCTGACCGTGTCCTCATGCAACTCCCAACCGACGTCGGGCCCCGAGTCGACGCCCTTCGACGAGATCGCGGAGACCGACCGGGACAGCCTCGGGTTCTATCTGGAGTATCCCGAGGCGTACGAGACGGCGATCGATCTCGGCGCGACGGTTGTGAACCTGCAGACGAAGGGAACGTACTTCGTCTTCTGGTTCCCACCGGGCTTTCACTCGCAGGCCGAGAAGCGCGTTCTCGTCATGCTGCACGGCAGCGATGGCGTCGCATACCGGAGCCTGCTTCGGATGTCGACGGTGGGGGAAGAACAGGGGTTCGGGATCGTGGCCGTTCAGTGGGGTTGGCCGTCATCGTGGGGCGAGGACTACGTCTATCTCGACCCGGACGACACGCATGAGGTCATCTCCACGGCGCTCGAGTACCTGGACCAGGAGTACGGCATCGACGAGCACCGGTCGGCTTGGGACGGGTTCAGCATCGCCTCGACGCGGTGCGCCGTCCACGCGCACATCGACCGCCTGACGGGGACCGACTACTTCAGCTTCTTCATGGCGATCTCGGGCGGCTGCACCGCGACCTACCCGCCGATGGCGGACCTCTTGGACGGCTTGTACGGGCCGGATCCTGTCTCGGGAAGCCGGTACTACTTCTGGTGCGGGACTGCCGACCTCGACAGCCTGCGCTGCGCGTCGCTGTGGCACTGCGCGACGCTGGTCGAGTCGCTCGGGGGCACGATCGATGAGTTCGCCGTCGCGGACGGCATGGAGCACGCGGACTACTACCTCGAAGCCGGCCGCGACTACCAGCGCGACGCCGTCGCCCTCTGGAAGAACGCGACGTCAGGCGATCAACCTCCCCGGTAGTCGGGCGAGAAGCCGGCCGGGCTCCGCAAGAGTCTGAGCCGATTGGCAACGCTCAGAACGCCATCCAGCCGGACGCCTGGATTCTCCAGGGCCTCTCGAGTCCGTCCGCCTGCGGGACGTTCGCGAAGTCGAGCTGAAACTCCAGTCGGTCGTTGAGCTCCACGGCGCCCCCGAATCCGTACGAGATCCCCTCCACCTCGCCGTCGGGATCGTAGTAGTAACCGACGCGGCCAAGGAGGTGGTCGCGCAGGGGAATCGTCGTCTCGCCGCCGTACTGCCCAATCAACCCCAGCACCGAGACCTCTACCTCGAGGCCTGCGCCGAAGATGCCGCCGCCTCCGTCGTCCAGCTCGACGATCGATCTCGTGTACTGCGCGCACAGCAGCGCCCTGGCAAAACGTCCGTACGCGGCCTGGCCCGAGGCGCCCAGCTTGACGTTCCGGGGAAGAGGGTCACCATGCTCCTCGTCATCGAATTCGAGTTCAGTGCCCAGGTTCTGTACGACCGCCGCGAAGCGAATGAGAACACCCAACTCGTCCGATTCGAACGGAATGCGCGCCTCGCCGCCGAGATCGACGGCCCAGGCGTCGCCTTCCCTCTCGACCTGGTCCACCGCGTACCAGCTTGGCGCCAGTTTCACCCGTACGTACTTCACATTGACACCGACGCCGATCTGCTCTCCCAGCGCTACGGCGCCGGCGAGCGAGGGGACCATCTCGTACGACTCGAAGCTGTCGACAGGCTCCGGTGAGCCCGGAGATGTCGCTACCTGCTACCCGTAGGTCAGGTAGAGGAACGTCCCGCCGACGACGAGGTTCGGCATGAGCCTCCCCGCTGGCGCGAGGTGCCAGTAGTAGACGTCGTCCCAGTCTGGAACAAGCTGGGTATACATCCCGACGATGCTAAGGTCACCCTCCAGAAATGCGAGACCGCCCGGATTCCACGAGGCGGCCGTGGCGTCCGTCAGCACTGCGACCGTGCAGTCGGCCATGCCGGCGGATCTCGCGCTTGGCTGTATCCAGAGGGAACCGGCGCCCACCGAGGCGTGCACACGGCGGACCGGCGCGACCGTCGCGAACACAACGAGGGAGATCAGGAACAGTTTTCGCATCGGTTCCTCCTTCCGCGGAACCCCGCCCGCCGCGCTACCCGACCGGCCGTGCGCGGCAGGAGAAGCCCCAACGAACCCCTAGAACTGGGCCGAAAGAGAGCCCTGTATCCTCCACGGTCTCGTGAAGTCATTGGGCATGGGCACGTTGGCGAGATCGAGCCGTACCTGGAACCTCTCGTCCCACTCGACGCCTCCGCCCAAACCGAACGAGATGCCGTCCTCTTCGTAGTCCATGTCGTTCTCGTAACCCAGCCGCAGAGCGACGTGGTCCCGCACTCCCTCGGGACCGCTCGATCCGGCAAGCCCCAGCACGCCCACGACCGACGCGCCCAGCTCGAACCCCACCGCCAGTCTGCCTCTGTCGTTCGGAGCCCAGTCGTCGACGAGCTTCCTGTCGTACTGCGCGCATACGAGCACGTGTCCGGCGTCGCGGTAGGAGACTCGGCCCGACCCACCGATCGAGGCCGTCCTCGGGAGGGGACTGTTCATGTCGGCGTCGCCGAACTCGACGTCCGGTCCGAGGTTGCGCACGGCGCCCGCGAGCCTCACGAGCGTGTCGAACTCCCGGGCCCCGAAAAGCAAGCGCGCCTCCGCCCCGGCGTCGACGCCGAACGCCGAGCCGTCGCAGTCCGTCCCGTCGTCCGCCGCGTAGCCGAAGCAGGGCCATTCGATGTGCAGATGCTTGACGTTCAGCCCGACGCCTACGATGTTGCCCACGGCGACGGCGCACGCGAGCGAAGGGGCGAACTCGTACGCGTCGACGGACTCGGTGCCGTGCTGGTCGACGACCGTGAACTCCCCGTAGGATAAGTAATGGACGGTGCCTCCTACCGCCACCTCGGGCGTCACTCTGAGCGCGCCCGCGGCGTGGACGAGGTAGATGTCCTCGTCCGTATCCGGAAGGAGCTGAGTGTAGACCGCGGAGAGGCCGAGCCGGTCGGGCACGAAAGCGAGGCCACCGGGGTTCCAGGACGCAGCCGTCGCGTCCTCGAGGACCGCCATCGTACAGTCCGCGAGGCCGGCGGAACGGGCGTTCGGCTGTATGGCGAGCGACGATATCACGGCTCCGGCGCTCGACGGGAGCGCCGCTGCGACCGCGAGTGCGACGCATGCGGTGGCGGTCCTCCACATGTTGGTTGCCCTTTCTCTTCGCCCCGGGCGTTGCTGTTCGAGCGGGCGGTTCGCGGACAGGGTGAATAAACGCTCTGACGGCGGCTCAACGGCAATGCGACACTAACGGAAAGCTGAGCTTCTTTCAACTTCTGGAATGTCCCAGTCTGAAGTATCATCAAGATATCAAGGAACTTCTGTCGAGGAGGACCACGTGAAGACACGAGGACGCGCTACCACAGGCGCGGCCGTTCTCGCCGCGCTGCTGGCGGCTCCGCTCTGCGCCTCGGCGCTTGACGGCGCCCTTTCGGGCTATCTGCCCGCCGGAACCTATCCGGTCACGGACGACATCTACGTTCCCGCCGGCGAGACGCTGACGCTCGCTCCGGGCGTGGTCTTCGAGTTCGAGGACAGCGTCTGGGAGGAGTACGAGTTCGACGTTGAGGGCACGCTGCTCGCGGAGGGGACCGTGGCGTCGCCGATCATCTTCCGGGCGGCCGCGGGCGTTCCCGAGTTCAACTACATGAGACTCGCGACGTCGACCTCGGTCATGAGGCACTGCATCGTGCAGGACGTCGGCAGCGTCTCGCTGTCCTCT
>WJLY01000026.1 GCA_014728245.1 Candidatus Effluviviaceae Genus IV sp. | reverse complement strand
GTCTCGGCAGGGGACGAAGCATACGACATTCTGATCCGTGAAGGCTCAGTCTGCCATTCTTCTCACCCGAATGCGAATCCAATATGCGCGCGCAGGACGCGGAACTTGCCGGCCTGCCCCGCTCACTATATACTGGTAAGAGAACTCGCGCGCGCAGGCGCCCGCCGCGTTTCCAACATCGGCAGGGAACTGTACTCTTTGGAACAACGTCGCACGAAAGAAGGAGCCCGGATGACGAGACCTACTGGAGACCGCTCCGAGGAGCGTCGAGTTCCTGAGTCCGGCGATTCGCGCAGCCGTCTCGTGGCGCGGCTCCTGCTGCCGGTGGCGGCCGTCTCGGCCGCGTCATCGCTGCTGGGCGTTCGCCTGGCCAGTCCGTTCACCGTGGACGATCTTCCGACCGCCCTGCTTGTCTTTCTGGCCGCTCCCTCTCTTGTCATCATCGCGGCGGGCCTCGCGCATCGACTGCTGGCCGCCCTGATAGCGTCGGTCCTCCCGTTCGCCTGGCTCCTTGTTGTCGCGGGCGCCGACGCAGCTCCCGCGCTCTGGGCCATACCGATCGCCTCGGCGGCGATCATCGCTTACCTGACATTGTCTCGAGGCTCGACGCTCGCCACGCGCTTCGCCGGGGCCCTGGCAGTTCTGGTCCTCCTGTTCGTCATGCTGGCGCCGCCCCGCGCGACCGCGCGGAAGACCGAGGCCGTCTTGATCGGGATCGACGGGGCGTCATGGCAGTGCGTAGACATGGCAAGGCAGGCGGGACGAATGCCGAACTTCGATCGGCTGATCCCTGACGGGCACACGGCGAAGCTGCGGTCGCTTCCGTCGATGCTCTCCCCGCAGGTATGGAGCGCCATCGCGACCGGATGCGGGCCGGAGGTCAACGGGATCTACGGTTGGGCGGCGTCTCAGAACTCGTTCCAGGTAGGGCGGGTGTGGGACAGAATGTGGCTGGACGGACGGACCGCTGGCACCTGCGGCTGGTACTTCACCTGGCCCCCTCCGGAAGGTCTCAGCGAGAACGACTTCGTGGTCCCCAGCACACTGGCGCCCGACAGCAGCACCTTGCCTGAACACTGCGGCTTCTTCTGGGAGGTGTGGGCGAGCGAGAGCGGGCGCGCCGTCAGCAACACCTCCTACGTCACGGCCGTTCTAGGCGCGCTGCGGAGCGGTGTCCGACTGTCGACGCTGCGGGAGGCCGTGGCATTGCGCCTGAGCGGACTCGATGACGATCCGCTGGGGCTCGAAAGCGCGTGGAAGAAGCGACGCCTGTCGGCTGCCATCCAGAGCGACATGTTCGCAGAGCTACTCAGGGCTCGCAGCCCGGAGCTGGGCGTCGTCATGTTCAACCAGGTAGACAAGGTCAGCCACCTCTACTGGAAGTTCCTCGAGCCGGAGAGCTTCCCCGACGTGTCCGAAGAGGAAGCGCGGCGCTACGGCGGCGCGATAGAGGCGCTCTACGCGGAGGCCGACCGTTGCGTGGGCAAGATCCTGGACGTGCTGCCGGAGGACGCGCACGTCATGATCGTCTCGGATCACGGCTTCCGCCCGGCGCTTCAGAAGGTGATGGGCAGCTTCTGCCGTCTGCGGACCGAGAATCTCCTCAAGGCGCTCGGGGCGGATGAGGACTTCCTCGGCTCCAATCTCGGACAGCAGGTCTTCCTGGAACCGGTGTCCCCCGACCCCGCGGAAGCGGACCGGCTCTTCGCGGACCTGGAAGGCCGGCTCGAGACGGTTCACCTGGAGGGAGAGAGGGGGCCGTTCCTGGAGTTCGAGCGGGACGGCGGCGTGCTGGTCATCGAGATAGCGGCGAGGAACGCCGTGCCCCGCGACGCGCGAGTCGTCGTGGGCGGGGAGCTCCATCCGTTCGACGCGCTCGTCAAGGCTCGTCAAGAGGCGCTATTCTCGGGGGTGCACGCGCCGGACGGCGTCTACCTGCTCGCGGGACCGAGGGCGGCGGAGGCGGCCGACACCGATTCTCTGTCCGTGGTCGACGTGGCCCCCACGATGGCCGCCATCCTGGGCCTTCCGCACGCGGTCCACTGGACCGGCGCCCCGGCGCTGGACTCCGCGTCCCTCGACGACATGCGCGAGGCCGAGTATCCCCCGCCGGTTGCGCTCGCGGAGGCAAGAGAGGTGGGCGGCACCGAACAGCTCAAGGAGAAGCTGAGGTCGCTCGGTTACCTCGAGTAGGAACGGCCCCGCGGAGCCGTCCAGGCTATCTCGAATTGGAGCGCCCGCGCCGAAACCCCAGGGCTGCCTCGAACTGGAGCAGATTACTGCTCCCCGGTGAGCTGCTTCAGCGCCAGCAGGAGCTGGTTGGCTTTCCCCCGCTCGTCCGGGTACTCGACCGCCCGCTCGAGCGCGGAGATCGCGTCCTCGTTCTTCTCGAGCTGAATCGCGCAGTAGCCCATCATGAGAAGCGGTCGGCCCGACGTCGTGTCCATCGCGGCCGACTGTCGATAGGCCTCGTAGGACTCCGCATAGTCCTTCCTCATGAAGTGCAGGTCCCCCAGAAGAGACCACAGCCGCGGCGTCGGTTCC
>WJLY01000025.1 GCA_014728245.1 Candidatus Effluviviaceae Genus IV sp. | reverse complement strand
GCTCGCGCCCGCGCACGCGCGCGGCGCTGGTGCGACCGAGGACGCGGTCGCCGACGGATGGTCCGCGCTCTGGTCGAACGACTACGCGACGGCCGAGCGCCTGTTCTCCTCGGCGCTCTCCGTCGACGATGACGACCACGGGGCGAGGCGCGGGCTGCTTCTCGCCGCGCTTGCGCTGGGCAGGGACGACCTCGTCCTGGAGCAACTCGAAGAGTACGCCGACCGCGCCCCCACGAGCCCGTACGACTACTTCGTGCCCAGGGTGACCGGGCAGGTGTCTGAGATGGACTCGCGGAAGTATTACGAGACCCTCGCCCGCTTCGCCGAGCGGCTCGCCGGAGACGGGGACATGGCTCCCGTCGACCGGAGGATGTGCCGTGGCCTCGCGTGTCGCTACGCGTACATGGCCGGCGACAAGGGGGCCGTCAGAGACCTCGCCGAAGACCTGAACCGGATCGACGCATGGAGCATCCTGGGGCCGTTCGACAACACGTCGGGATCGGGCCACGCGGCCCGGCACCCGGGTGTGCGTTTCTCGACGGAAGCGACGTTCAGCGGCAAGTTCGGCCAGTCGATAGAGTGGTTTACACCGGCCAGGGTCGCGCTCGACCGCTCCCTCTGCCCGACCGCATACTTCCACCAGGACATGAACACCACCGCGTACGTGAGGACCGTGGCCCAGGTGGACGAGCCCGGGCGGTACCTGATCTCGTTAGGGCACGAGGGCGACGTGCGCTTTCTGATCAACGGCACACTCATCCACGAAGCCGACAGGCTCGAGGGCGGGACGGAGGTGGCGCACTGGCACGTCGAGCTGCCGGAGGGCGGCAACCTGTTGTCGTTCAAGGTCTCCAATCGCGACGAGCGCAGCGTGATCTCCTGCGCCGTCTCCCGCCCTGACGGCTCTGCCGCGCCCGTCTCATTCGATGCGACGAGGGAGCTACGCATACCGCCGGACGCCGCGATAGAGCCCGTACCCGTCGAGGCCGGGTTCCTCACGCGCGTCGCGGCGGCCGCCCGGGACCGACCCGGTGATCCCGAGGCGCAGTTCTGGAACCTGCAAAGGGTTCAGAGCACCGCTCCGGCCGACAGCGTCCTTACGTTGTGCGAGAAGCTGGAGGAGCGCTTCCCGGAGTCCGCGCTCATGCGACTCGCCGTGGCGGCGGCCTACCGCGCGGCCGGAGACGAAGACCGGTTCAGCGCGCAGGTGGCCCGCGCGGCCGAACTCTCGTCCCAGCTGGCCCCGGCGGTCCTCCACGTGGCCGGGGAGGACGCGGACAGGAAGCGTTACGCGGAGGCCCGGGCCGTCGCCCAGGGGGTGCTCCAGAGAGCGTCGAAGTGCCGCGGGGCTCTTGGTCTCCGGATGCGTACCCTCCTCGAGGAGCAGCTCCTCGAGGAACTCAGGACCGCCGCCGAGAGAGCGGTCGAGCTTGTTCCCGACGATCCCGTCGGCCACTCGTACCTCGCCGCCCACGCGGCCGCGCGCGGCCTGAGCACGGAGGAGAGGGAGCACAGGAAGAAGATGGTGTCGCGCCTGCCCATCCCGTCCGCAATCGCAGCCAGGTACCTGGAGAGCGCCGAGAGAGATGACTACGAGGAGATGGAGGACGAGCTCCGCAGGTTCATGGAGCTCGCCCCCGATTCGGCCCTCCTCATGGAAAGGTACGTGGGGACGCTCCTCGCCCGCGACCGGATGGACAGGGCCTACGACGCGATGGCCGAGGGCCTGGGGAGCTTCCCGCAGAGCGTGACCCTCATCTACTACCGCGCACTCTTCGTGGAGAGCGGGTACGAGTTCGACCACAGCGTCATAAACGACCTCTTCCCGAGCGACAAGAGGACGCTCACCGACGAGGAGATGGCCGCGATGTGGCCCGAGGGAGAGCCGCCGACCAGACACATATCGCTCTACGACAGCGACGCGGTACAACGCTGGCTCAGATGTCACTGCGCCCGCCTCGCGGCCGACGTTCTGGAGGACGCCCTCGCGATCGACCCGGGGAACTTCCGACTGCGCGAGAAGGTGCGGGCGCTGCGCGCGAAGCCGCCGTTCAGGACGTTCATGCCCGACCCGGACGAAGACGCCATCATCGCGCTCCGCGTCGACCCGGAACACTACGCCGGCGAGGACGCTGTCGTCCTCACCGAGAGGAAGCGACGACTCGCCTACGACGACCACGCGAGCATCGTCGACTACTGCGTAGCAGTCCAGATGCTGAACGAGGAAGGCATCGGTCGCTGGGAGGACTACCGGGTGAGCGTGAACCCGCACGCGGCCGACGTCGTCTACCTCGAGAGCAAGACGATCAAGGAGGACGGAACGGTCTTCGAAGCGGAGACCGGGCTCGCTCGCGTTCTCTTCAAGAACGTGCAGCCGGGCGACATCCTCTACCTTCACTACCAGTCCACGACGCACGTCTCGGGAGCGCTGTCGGGGAATTTCTGGGACTACCACCTGTTTTCTTTCGGCGTCCCCTGTCTCCAATCGAGCTACACGCTGATAGCGCCCGCCGACCGCGACGTCGCATTCGAGCTGCGCAACGCGGAAGGTGCGGCGGACTCGGTCGCCTACGAGGAGCGCGTCATGGAGGACGGCTTCGTGGGCCGCGAGTGGCGCTGCTCGGAACCGCCCGAGTTCGGAGAAGAGTACGGGTCTCCGCCCGCGCGCTCGTACCTCCCCTGGGTCGACGTGACGACGATCGGCGACTGGGAGACGCTGGCGCGCTGGTACGCGGGCCTGGCGGACGGACAGACGAGGGTGACGCGCAGGATACGGCTGGAGGCGGAGAGGCTGTGCGCGGGCGCCGCGAGCGACGAGGAGAGGATCGAGCGGGTGCTCGCCTTCGTCGCGGACGAGATCACGTACCAGTCGATACCCTTCTACCAGAGCGCGCACATTCCGCGCGAGGCCGACGAGGTGCTGCGCGACAGGTTCGGCGACTGCAAAGACAAGTGCGCCCTTCTGATCTCGCTCCTCAAGGCCGCGGGTCTCATCGACTGCCACTTCGCGCTGGTCTCCGTTGGGTCCCACGAGAGGCTCACGTTCCTGCCTTCGCCGCGGTTCGACCACGCGATCGTGTGCCGCCTGCTCCCGGACGGCGGCGAGCGTTGGTACGACCCGACCGTCCGCTTTCCCGACCCGGAGCAGATCCCCGGGCACATAGCCGGAGCGCCCGCTCTCGTGGCCCGCAGGGGTGAGAAGGCCCTCCGTACGATACCGGTACAGGACGTCTGCGAGCGCCCGTACGAGGTCGAGACGCGCGCCTCCCTCTCCCCCGCCGGCTCCGTCTCGGGCGTCCGAACCTCGAGGTACGCGCTCATCGACGAGACCAGCGCGCGGCGGGTCCATCTCGCCAGCACGTCCCGGGAGGAGTTGGCGGACGAGATCCTGGCCTCGCTCGCGGTCTCATGCCCGGGCGTCGAGCTGCTCGACCTCCGGGTAGCGGGCGAGGACGCCGCGCGGGAGACGCTCGTCTACGAGTACGACTTCCGCGCTCCGAACGCTTTCTCGGTCACGGGTGGGATGCTCTCGGGCGCCCTGCCCCCGGACAGCCGGCTGACCGACGTCTTCGGCGCGCTCGTGGCAAAGAGGGAGAGGCGAAGCCCCGTAGACCTCCGCGCGCTCCGGATGTGCGAGCTCGCACGCACGGTGCTCGAGGTTCCGGACGGCCTGGAGATCGCCGCCCTGCCCGAGCCGGCGGAGCTCACCTTTGGGGAGTGCCGCTACTCGACCGCGTACGAGAAAACGGACGGACGGCTCGTCATCGAGCGCAGCACGACTATCGAGGGAAGAGAAGTGCCGGTCGCAGACTACCCCGGCTTCAAGACCTTCCTGGACGGCGTCCTGCAGGACATGCGCACGCCTCTCCTGTTCAGGAAGCGCGGCTGAACAGGGAGAAAGGCCTTACAAGAAGCGGCGCCCCGCG
>WJLY01000218.1 GCA_014728245.1 Candidatus Effluviviaceae Genus IV sp. | reverse complement strand
GGGACCTGCCGGTTGTGGGCGAATCCGCAAAGCGGATGCAGAATGGTGCTCTCTAGCGGGTGAACATCGACTTGATCTTGGACCACGACGTTGACTCGACCGGAGACACGCTCCCGCCGCCCGACAGCGCGTAGAAGACCGGCACGTCGGGTCCGAACGTGTGGATCACGGTCGCCTGCCCGTTCGTGAGATCCAGCGTGAAGAGATCGTGCGAGTCCGCGGCGTAGCCGTACACGACCCCATCCGGGCCCATCGTCAAGCCGCCCACGGCGCCCATGTCGATTCCGGCGCCCAGCCCGCTTCCGACCTGCTGCGTGCCCGGTCCGCCGGGATCGTTCTTGTCGATCTTCCACAGCGCCTGAGTGACGCCGTCGAGACCATAGAGCTGCCCTTCATCATCGAAAATGAGGCCGTCGAAGTCGTGCGGCGCGCCGCCGACGACGCCCACGATCGTGCCGGCGCCCGTGCTCGGGTCGACGACGAAGATGCTGGGCTCCTCGTCAGAGCCGGCGTTTGCGCCGTAAAGCGCCCCGTTCGTGGGATCGACCGCAAGCGCGCCCTCGTAGACGTAGCCTATGCCGAGGTTGCCTATGTACGAGGCCGCGGCGGTGCTGGGATCGACGGTGTAGAGCGCCGCGCCCGTCAGGCGCGTGAGACCCAGGAGCACGCCTCCCCTCTGAGAGTACTCCAGCGCGCAGAAACCGGACGGCACCCCGTGATTCCCCAGGTGCACTATCGCCCCATCCAGCGTGCTGATCGCGTACAGATCGCGCCCGATGGCGTCAGAGGCATACAGCGTTACTGCCACCGCCGATGCCAGAGTCGCCGAGAGCGCCAGGATTGCCATGACTAGCGCAAGGCTGATCGTGTGTCTCATGATCTTCACCTCTCCCGTAGGGGCTCTCGCTGCAAACGTGTTCTCCGGCTCGCTCGTCCGGAGGCGGTGGGGTCCGCGGCCCCTCGGCGGCTCCACCATGCACAAAGACCGACTCGCCTCGTCTGCTCGAGAGAGCATCACAGGGCGCGGCCGGTCCCCAAGGCCTCCAGCGGCCATCTACTACCTAGATTAGCACATCTTTGTATTATTTGTCAAGAAGCCTTCCATGTCACTCCCCGCAACAACACACCAAGGAGGGCGGGCTTCTATTACAGAACGGCGCTCATCTACTTGGAGTGGTCTATTCCGTATGGTATAATCCGTTTCGCAGAGATGGACGCTACGCCCGTGCCCGGATCGGGCGCCGGACCCGCCAAGGCAGCCGTCCTCACAGAGTCCACCAGAGGCTGGCTCCGCTACACGAGAGGAAATCGAACCATGCGCGCAGGCTACCGCCCGCTCGTCGCGGTGTTCCTCATTCCGCTCGCACTTCTCATCCTGGAGCCCGGGGGCGCTTGCGCCGCCGACAGAGTGGTGCTCGGCGAGGTCTTCTCGGGCGTTGGCTGATCCTTCTGCCCCTCCGCGGTCGCGGGGGTCGAGGATGCGCGGGCCTACTACGGGGAGGACGACTTCATCCCGATCGTGTGGTACACGAACGGTTCCTACTACTTCGCCGGCGCCGGCGCCAGGAAGACCTTCTACTACGTCAGCGGCATCCCGCACGCCTTCTTCGACGGGTACGACGACGTCTTGGGAGGCGGCGGAAGCACGATGTTCCCGACCTACAGCCCCATCATCGCGAGCCATCTCGGCGATCCCAGCCCGCTCTCGATGGACGCGGTCTACAGATGGCAGAGCGCCACGTCGGGCACGCTCTTCGTCAGCATCGACGTCGACCAGAGCGTGCCGACATCTGATAACCATGTCCACTTCGTCCTCTGCGAGGACGGAGAGGGAGGCAACCCCAATCTCGCGCGCGCCGTGCTCACGGAGGAGCCGTTCACGCTGACTTCGCCTGGTGAGTCGGTCGAGATCGTCCGCACGTTCACGCTCGATCCAACCTGGGACAAGGAAGCGATGAGGTACGTGGTTCTCGTCCAGACGCACGGCGGCGATCGGGAGGTGCTCCAGTCGGCGCTGGCGAGGCCCGGACAGGGAATCGCCGTGAGCCCGGACGGCGATCTGAGCGCGACGGGCGAGCCGGGCGGACCGTACGAACCCACGAGTGTCGACTACACGGTGGAGAACCTCGGACCGGCCGCCGTCAACTACTCGGTGACCGCGAGCGAGCCCTGGGTGACAGTCACCGAGGGTAGAGGGACGATTCCCGGCCTCGGCTCGACCACGGTCACGGTAGAGCTGAACATGCTGGCTCAGGCCCTCGGCTCCGGATTCCACAGCGCCGACATTCTGTTCGAGAACACCGACAACCACATCGGCGACGATACGCGCGAGGTCACGGTGCGTGCCGGCGACCCCGCTCTCGTGTACAGCGAGGACTTCGAGGACAACCCGTACTGGAGCGGCCAGCTCCTCTGGCAGCGCGGCGAGCCGCTGGGAAGCGGCGGCCAGAACGGACACCCGGATCCCTTGACGGCCCACAGCGGAACGAATGTCTACGGGTACAACCTGAACGGGGACTACGAGAACAACCTCGACCAGAAGAACCTGTCCAGCCAGCCTTTCGACTGCTCGGAGATCCGAGGGACGACGCTCAAGTTCTGGAGGTGGCTCGGCGTCGACGACCCGCAGTACGACCACGCCAGCATCCGGGTCAGCACGGATTTCACATCCTGGACGACCGTGTGGCAGAACGCGAAGGCGATAACCGACTCCGCCTGGACGCAGATGGAAGTCGACATCTCCGGAGTCGCGGACGGCTCCTCGACGGTCTATCTTCGCTGGGTGATGGGGGAAACTGACGCGTCAGGCAGGTACTGCGGGTGGAACATAGACGACGTCGAGATTCACGGGTTCGCAGAGGCCGAGACCGGGATCGGCCCCGCCGAGGAGCCCGCGGTCAAGCTGGCAGCCTACCCGAATCCTTTCAACCCCAGGACAACGATCCGCTACACGCTCCCGGAGCCGCGTCGCGTGCGCCTGACGGTACATGACCTGACCGGCCGGATGGTCGACGTGCTTGTCGATGGCCGAGCGTCCGCCGGAACGAGTGAGGCGGTATGGGATGGCAGGACCGTCCACGGGGAGCCTGTGGCTTCAGGCGTCTACTTCTGCAGGTATGACGACGGCGTACGAACCGAGTCCACGAGAGTCGTTCTGCTGAAGTAGACGAACAGGACAGCGAGAAGGCTCTGACCGTCGGAGGCCGGGTTCCCGGCAACCCGGCCTCCCTCTTCCCTCGGTGTTCGTCGTTCAGGCGTGGCGCGCGGCCAGGAGTCCTCCCACCAGCAGCAGCCCGAAGAGCGCGTGCAGCACGACAGTCGCGGCGCCCGCCCGGGCGAGCGCCGCGTACTCGTCGCCCGCCGACCTGAGGACCCGGGCGCCCCACAGGGCCAGCGGGAGCGTGGCGAACGACAGCATGCACCAAATCGGGAAGACGTTCGCGACAACCAGAAGACCGGTCGTCAGATAGACCAGAGCAAGAAGGACGTGGTGACCTGCTATCGTCCTCCTCTCTCCGAAGGTCACAACGAACGTCTTCTTGCCCACGGAGCTGTCCGACTCCAGATCCGGGAAGCCATTCACCAGAAGGACAAGCGCAACGAGCAACGCCATCGGCAGAGAGGCCGCCAGGGCGGACAAGCTCACCGACTCCGTCTGAACGTAGTACGCCCCGACAACCGGCAGCGGGCCGAACGCCACTCCCACGGTGGCCTCCCCCGCCCCCCATCCCCTGTAGCCGAGCCGGATCGGCCTCTCGCTGTAACCCCAGGCGAGAAGAACACCGAGACCGCCCAGAAGCATGACCACGTTGCCGCGAGTTGCCGCATTCAGATAGAGGCCGACGGCAGCGCCGCAGGCCAGACACAGGAGCGACGCCGCGAGCACGCCTCGCGCGGTGAGGGCGCCCGACTGGATCGCACCGCTACCGCCGCTCAGGGCCGTGTGCCTGACCGACGCGCGGTCGGCCCCGCTCACGTGATC
>WJLY01000217.1 GCA_014728245.1 Candidatus Effluviviaceae Genus IV sp. | reverse complement strand
GCCGACACCCAGACGCGGAAACCCTCCGCCCACGGCCCAGAGCGCCGGCGCGGACACGCCCACAACGGAGAGAACGTAGATGTACCGCATAGAGAGCAGGATCGACCCGAAGAGCCCCGACTTCCAGGAGAACGCCGCGCGCATGCGCGAGCAGGTCGCGGAGTTCAGGGAGCGGCTGGAGAAGGTCAAGCTGGGCGGCCCCGAGCACCAGCGGGAGCGCCACCACAAGCGCGGCAAGCTCCTCGTGCGCGAAAGGCTGGAGAAGCTCTTCGACCCGAACACGCCGTTCGTCGAGCTTTCCCCGCTCGCGGCGTACGACATGTACGACAACGAGGCGCCGGGCGCCGGCGTGGTGACCGGCATAGGGCGCGTGCACGGCCGCGAGGTCCTGGTCGTCGCGAACGACGCCACGGTCAAGGGCGGAACGTACTTCCCGATGACCATCAAGAAACACGTCCGCGCTCAGGAGGTGGCGATGGAGAACCGCCTCCCGTGCGTCTACCTGGTCGACTCCGGGGGGATATTCCTGCCGCACCAGGCCGGCACGTTCCCCGACAGGGACCACTTCGGGAGGATCTTCTACAACCAGGCGCGGCTCTCGGCCATGGGCGTGGCGCAGATCGCGATCGTGATGGGCTCGTGCACGGCGGGCGGGGCGTACGTGCCCGCGATGAGCGACGAGGCCGTCATCGTGAAGGAGCAGGGCACGATCTTCATAGGCGGTCCGCCGCTCGTCAAGGCGGCGACAGGAGAGGACGTGACCGCGGAGGAGCTGGGCGGCGCCGACGTGCACTGCAGGATATCGGGCACGGCCGACCACTATGCCCTGAACGACGATCACGCCCTCGCCATAGCCCGGAACATCGTCGAGAACCTGGGCTCCGCGAACCGCTTCGAGCTGGAGATGTCGGAGCCCGAGGACCCGGCATACGACCCCGAGGAGCTGTACGGCATCGTGCCGCCGGACCTCAAGAGGCCGTTCGACATGCACGAGGTCATCGCCCGCATCGTCGACGGGAGCAAGTTCCAGGAGTTCAAGGAGTTGTACGCGCCGACGATCGTCACCGGGTTCGCGCGCATCATGGGCTACCCGGTCGGGATCCTCGCCAACAACGGCGTCCTTTTCTCCGAGAGCGCGCTCAAGGGCTCGCACTTCATCGAGCTGTGCACCGTGCGGAAGATCCCGCTCGTCTTCCTGCAGAACATCACCGGGTTCATCGTGGGCCGCGAGTACGAGCACGGCGGCATCGCCAGGAACGGCGCCAAGCTCGTCCACGCAGTGGCGAACGCCGACGTGCCGAAGCTCACGGTGATCGTGGGCGGGTCGTACGGCGCGGGCAACTACGCGATGTGCGGGCGCGGCTACAACCCGAGGCTGCTCTGGATGTGGCCGAACGCCAAGATCAGCGTCATGGGCGGCGAGCAGGCGGCGAACGTGCTGCTCACGGTCAAGATGCGACAGCTCAAACGGCAGGGGATCGAGATGACGCCGGAGGAGCAGGAGGCGTTCAAGCAGCCCGTGATCGAGCGCTATGAGAACGAGGCGTCGGCCTACTACTCGACCGCGCGGCTCTGGGACGACGGCATTCTCGATCCGCTCGACACGCGTAAGGCTCTGGCGCTGGGCATAGCGATGTCGCTCAACGCTCCGATACCAGAGCAGAAGTACGGCGTTTTCAGAATGTAGGAGGGACCGGCACGGTTCCCGCGAAGCGGCGCGGGCGCGGCTCCGCCGTCTCTTCGCGGGAGCGGACCGGCTGGAAAGCTTGCAGGGAATGGGGAACCGAATGAGCGGCCACAAGACACTGAGGACAAGCGTCGACGACCAGGTGGCGACGATCACCCTGGCGCGACCCGAGGTCAAGAACGCGTTCAACGACGTGATGCTGGGCGAGCTTCTGGAGGTCTACGGCGGCTACAACGCCGACCCGTCGGTCCGGGCCGTCGTCATCACCGGGGAGGGCGATTCGTTCTGCGCGGGCGCCGACCTCAACTACATGAAGAAGACGGCCACGTACACGTTCGAGGAGAACTACCGCGACGGGCTGGTGATCTCGGATGTTATGGAGCTCATACACAAGCTCCGGAAGCCGACGATCGCCAGGGTCAACGGCTACGCGATCGGAGGGGGCGCCGGCCTCATGGCCGCGAACGACATCGTGGTCGCCTCGGACCAGGCCGTCATCAGCCTCTCGGAGGTCAAGATCGGTCTGGTGCCGGCGTGCATCTCGCCCTACGTCGTCATGCGGGCCGGGCCGGGCGCGTGCCGCGAGTTCTTCCTGACCGGCGAGCGCATGAAGGCCGACAAGGCGTTCCGTCTGGGGCTCGTGAACACGGTCGCTCCTCACGAGGAGTTAGACGCGGAGATAGAGAAGCTGACCCGACGGATCAAGACGAGCGGCCCTGAGGCGCTCAAGGTCTGCAAGGACCTCATAGACAGCGTCGACGAGATGCCGCTCGAGAAGGCCAAGGAGCACACGGCCAGGGTGATAGCCGAGGTGCGGGCTTCCGACGAGGGCGTGGAGGGGATGACGGCGTTCCTCGAGAAGCGGAAGCCGCGCTGGGTGGAGAAGAAGGAGTAGCTGAGGCCAACCGGCCGGACGGGCGCGTGCCCGTGTCCCGGTC
>WJLY01000216.1 GCA_014728245.1 Candidatus Effluviviaceae Genus IV sp. | reverse complement strand
GTCATAGTGCTACTCAAGCTGCGCTCAGTACATGACGCGGCTACTCCGCCTTCACCTCCGATGATCGCGTCGCCCTAACGCCACTTCGGTTTCCTAAACGGAACTCCCGCGGATAGGCGCCCGAGGATCCGCGTTTCAGCCGCGTCTATATGCTGTACGCCCTCGGCCAGCCATGCATGGCACCCGGCGCAGTCGATTCACCTCGGAAGTCCCAGCCAGCCGCGAGTAGTGTGGGTCTGCGGGGTGACCACGTGCGACTCATATGCCGCGGGTCCCGTCCGGCCCAAGTCGGGGACGCCCGAGCGATAGGCTGCGGCCGCCCTGGGGCGTGACGTCACCATCTGATGATACGCTAAACTAACTAAACTTTCAATAAGTAATGGCTGCTGGTCGCTTTGTCCCCGCAGGCCCGGGCCCCCTGCGACCGACGTCCGGCCGCCCGAGCGCACTCTGCCCTGTGCTTTACATCGCACCCACGGCCCGCTAGAATGGCCATTCCGATTCAGCATGTTCCCCATAGCATCACGCTGGTCTGAGACGGGCCCGCACCGGGCGGTCACCGTGACCGCCGAGCGCCGGTCCGTCTGCAAGACGGACGGAGGTCTGAATGCGCGTGCTCCTTTCCGGCAACGAGGCCGTCGCCCGAGGCTGCTACGAGTACGGCGTCCAGGTGGCCACGGCCTATCCGGGAACTCCCAGCACCGAGATACTCGAGAACGTCGTGCAGTACAAAGACGACGTCTACTGCCAGTGGTCGCCGAACGAAAAGGTCGCGTTCGAGGTGGCGATGGGCGCCTCATTCGGAGGCGTCCGCACGTTAGTCGCCATGAAACACGTGGGGCTCAACGTTGCCGCTGACCCGCTCATGACCTCGACCTCGGTGGGCGGGGACGGCGGGTTCGTCATCGTCTCGGCCGACGACCCCGGCATGCACTCCTCTCAGAACGAGCAGGACAACCGCTACTACGCCAGGTTCGCCAAGATCCCGCTCGTCGAGCCATCCGACTCGCAGGAGGCCAAGGATTACGTGGGCGAGGCAATGAGGATCTCCGAGGAGTTCGGTACGCCGGTCCTTGTGCGTCTCACGACACGCATCTCACACGCCAAGAGCCCGGTCGTGCTTGGAGAGCGCGAGGAGGTTCCCCGCAAAGAGTACGTGAAGGACACGTCGCGCAGGGTGGTCATCCCGGCGCACGCGCGCAAGCTCCACGTCAAGGTCGAGGAGCGACTGGAGCGCCTGCGCGAGTTCGCCGAGGAGTCCCCGCTGAACCGCGTTGAAGAGGGAGACCCCTCGGTAGGCGTGATCTCGAGCGGGATCTCCTACCAGTACGCTCGCGACGCGTTCCCCGAGGCCACGTTCCTCAAGCTCGGGATGTCGTTCCCCTTCCCGATCTCGCTGGCCCGCAAGTTCTGCCAGCGATTCGAGAAGGTCTACGTCGTCGAGGAGAACGAACCTTTCATAGAGGAGCACCTGAGGATCGCCGGCATCACGAACGTCGTCGGCAAGGAACACGTGCCGCTATGCGGCGAGCTCAACCAGGGGCTCGTGCGGGACTGCCTGTGCGACGTGGACGCGGCGGAGACACGGTCCGAACGTGCGCCCGCGGCCCCCAGGCCTCCGGTGCTCTGCCCGGGCTGTCCTCACAGGAGCACGTTCTTCTGCCTGAACCGCGCGGGCATCGGCGCTACGTCCGATATCGGCTGCTACACCCTGGGCGTCATGCCTCCCCTTGCGGGTCTCGACACGTGCATATGCATGGGCGCCTCAGTCGGCAACGCGCTCGGCTGCGAGAAGGCGATAGGTCGGGAGTTCGCGAAGAAGATGGGCGCCGTCATCGGCGACTCGACGTTCGTGCACTCGGGCATGACCGGCCTGGCTGACATCGCCTACAACAGGGGCGCGACCACGGTCATAATCGTCGACAACTCGACGACCGCGATGACGGGCCACCAGCATCACCCCGGCACGGGCATGACCCTCATGGGCGAGCCGACGGTCAAGCTGGACTACGTCAAGTTGGCCAGGAGCATGGGCGTAGAGGACGCGAGGCGCGTCGATGCGTTTGACATGGCCGCCGTGAAGGAAGCCATCAGGGAGGCCACGGAGAACGACGCCCCGTCTCTCCTCGTGATGGAAGGCGCGTGCGCCCTTCAGAGCAGGAAGGACTGGGGCGAGCCGTTCCAGGTCGACCCCGAGACGTGCACGGCGTGCGGGTTGTGCCTCAAGCTGGGCTGCCCGGCGATCGGCAGAGACGCGGACGGAAAGGCCGAGATCAGCAAGCTCTTCTGCGTCGGGGACGCCTGCGGGATGTGCGCCCAGATCTGCCCGGTCGGAGCCATATCGGCCGGCGAGTGACGGGAGGAGTCACGGCGGACCGGGGCATCGCCACTCTCACATCTGCCCGCCGGCGAGTGACGGGAGCCGTCCCGGCGGAGCGGACTCCGGCCATAGCCACATCTCCCGCGCGGCCGCTGGAAGACGGGCGACCCGTCCGACGAGACACACGGCATTCGGAACCGAAACGCGACAGCGCACGAGGAGGCGCGTGACATGCCCGAGAAGACGACCAACGTGTTCATATGCGGAGTCGGAGGCCAGGGCATACTCCTGGCGAGCGAGATCCTCTCGGAGGTCGCCCTCTCCAAGGGGCTCGACGTCAAGAAGAGCGAGGTCCACGGCATGGCGCAGCGCGGCGGGGCGGTCGTGAGCCACGTCAGGTTCGGGGAGAAGGTCTACTCGCCCGTCATCGCCGACGGCGAGGCGGACATCCTCGCGTCGTTCGAGAAGCTTGAGGCTCTGAGATGGCTGCACGCGCTTGCGCCCGACGGCAAGCTCGTGGTGAACGCGCAGGAGATCACGCCTAGCGGCATGGAGACCTACCCCGAGGGCATCGACGGAGAACTCGACAGCCGCGCCCCCGACCGGCACTCGATCGACGCGCTCTCGATGGCGATGGAGGCCGGGCATCCCAGGGCAGTCAACACGGTGATGCTGGGAGCGTTCTCGAACTTCCTCCCGTTCACGCACGATGAGTGGAGCGCCGCGATAGAGAAGCGCGTACCGCCGAAGACCGTGGAGATCAACCTCAAGGCCTTCGAGCTGGGCCGCGCCGCCGTCGCGGGCTAGGCCAAGCGGGCTCCGGACCGTCACAGCCATGGCAGCTAAGAACACAGCCGGCGACAAGAACGAGTTACGCGGCCCCTTGGGCGAGGACTACAAGACCTTGAGGTCGCGGGCGCTCAAGATCCATCGTCGGCTCAAGAAGGCCTACCCCGACGCGCACATCCCCCTCAGGTTCAGCAGCCCGCTCGAACTTCTGATAGCCACCATACTCTCGGCCCAGTGCACCGACGCGAAGGTCAACGAGGTTACGGAGGACCTGTTCAGGAAGTACGGGTCCGCGAAGGACTGGGCGAAGGCCCCGCTCCGCACGCTCGAGAAGGAGGTGCGCCCGACCGGCTTCTACCGGAACAAGGCCAGGGCGATCAAGGAGAGCACGGAGGACATCGTCGAGCGTTTCGACGGGCGGGTGCCGGAGACGCTGGAGGAGCTGACGTCGCTCCGCGGGGTCGGCAGGAAGAGCGCCAACGTCATCATCGCGCACGCGTTCGGCGGCGCCGGCATCATCGTCGACACCCACTTCATACGGCTCTCGCGGCGGATGGGTCTCACGGCCGAGCTGGACCCGGTCAAGATCGAGCGCGACCTGATGCATCTGCTGCCCAGGAAGCACTGGTCGGACTTCTCTCTCATGATGACATGGCACGGGCGAGCGACCTGCACGGCCAGAAAGCCCTCGTGCAACGGGTGCGCGGTCTCCGGCGAGTGCCCGGCACGCGACTCGCGGGGCGAGGTAAAGTGGGACGTGAAGCTGCCGCCCCGCAAGAAGGGCCGCTCAGGCAAATAAGAAAAGACAAGCGAGCTCAGTGAGCTCAGGCCAATGGGCTCGAGTGGGCGAGCAGGAAGAAACAAGCAGACGGACAGGAAGAAACAAGCGGACGAACAGGAAGAAACAAGCAGACGGACAGGAAGAAACAAGCG
>WJLY01000215.1 GCA_014728245.1 Candidatus Effluviviaceae Genus IV sp. | reverse complement strand
GTGTACAGCAGGCTGACGACCTCGCGAGGGAGGAGGCCCGTGGGTTGACAGAGGCGAGCAGTTCGTGTACTAAGCATTCTGACAGGCAGCAATAGGCGCGGCGACAGCACGGCCCGCCCGCGAGCGAGAGGCCGCGCGGAGGAAACGAAGAGGGGAGGACGGAATGGCTCACGAATCACTCCACGAGGACGCGAAGCACCTCACCGACGAGACCCTCGATGCCCACAGGGCTACGATATCACTCATCGAGGAACTGGAGGCCATCGACTGGTACAATCAGCGCGTCGACGCCTGCAAGGACGACGGGCTCAAGAAGATCCTCGAGCACAACCGAGACGAGGAGAAGGAGCACGCCGCGATGCTGGTCGAGTGGCTGAGGCGGCAGGATGAGGCCTTCGAGCACGAGCTCAAGGACTACCTCTTCACGGAGAAGCCGATAACAGAGATCGAGGAGGAGTAGGACTCCGATGCCCGGCACCATCCCCAAGCGCAGGTTCGGGAGGGCGGACGAGGAGGTGTCGATCCTCGGTCTGGGCGGAGCGCATGTGGCGAGGAACGAGAGCGACCGGGACGCGGTCGCTCTCGTGCGTTTGGCCGTCGATGAAGGCGTGACGTTTCTGGACAATGCCTGGGAGTACCACGAGGGGCGCGCCGAGGAACTCTACGGAAAGGCCCTTCAGGACGGCTACCGCGAGCGCGTCTTCCTCATGACCAAACACCACGGCAGGGACAGAGAGACGGCTCTCCGCCATCTGGACGAGAGCCTGAAGAGGATGAGGACCGACGTCATCGACCTCTGGCAGTTCCACGAGATCATCTACGAAGATGACCCTGAGATGATCTTCGCCCGCGGCGGCGCCATAGAGGCCGCTGTCGAGGCGAAGGAAGCGGGCAAGGTGCGCTACATCGGGTTCACGGGACACAAGGACCCGCGCATTCTTCGGAAGATGCTGGACCACGCCTTCGAGTGGGACTCCGTCCAGATGCCCTTGAACGTGCTGGACGCGAACTTCCGCAGCTTTCAGGACGACCTCGTTGGGGAGCTGGTCGGCCGCGGAATAGCAGTGCTCGCGATGAAGACAATGGCGGCAGGCGGTGTCCTGGAGACAGGAGCCATCAGTGTGGAGGAGGGGCTCAATTACGTCTGGAGCCTGCCCGTCACGACAATCGTCTCGGGAATGCACTCGCCCGAGATACTGCAGGAGAACGTGCGCGCCGCCAGGTCGTACACGGCGATGAACCGCGACGAGCGCGAGGAGATCGCAGAGCGCGTACGCTCGGCGGCCGAGACGGGCGAGTACGAGAGATACAAGTCGGCGCGGGATTTCGACAGCCGCCACGGCCGCGAGCTGCACGAAGACGGCTAGGGAACGCCCGTTCCCTGGCGGACCATCTGAACCTGCTGATAGCGCCTGCAGACCAGCTTCTCGCCTCTGTGCAGGCGGCACCCAGCCTGAGTGGTGCCTCAGCATCCCACCTTTAGACCGCACCTGATTTCCTTCTGGGCAAGTTGAGAGAACATTATCAGAAATGCCTTGACACTATCGAAGCGAATCGTTAGTGTCGCTATTGTTCTAGCAGCGAGCGTACTGTAGCCAATCGTATCAGCGCGAACGTTCAGCGTCGGTAATATCGCTGCCAGGGAGCGATGTTGAGACGCCCGGCGCTGAAGGAGACTGCGCGGACGAGCGGCTGACTCAGACTCAGGGGGGAACACATATGAGGTGGTTGAGATGCAATCAGAAGGGCCAGGCAGGGTTGCTCGTTTCGCTTCTTTCCGGAATGTTGCTGCTCTGGACAGCACTGGCGGGCGCGGTGGAGCCGACGGCCGAGGATGTGGAAGACGCGGTGGCGTTGGCCCTCAAGACGGAGCCGGGGGTGCCTGGGGAGAGTATAGATGTCGAGGTGGACGGGGGCATAGTGACGCTGACCGGTTCGGTCGGGAACATCCTGGCGAAGGAGAGGGCGGCTCGTGTAGCGGAGACCGTACGGGGCGTACGATCGACCGTCAACCTCCTGAAGGTGTACGCGCCGGCGAGGCCTGACGAGGGCGTCAAGGCGGACGTCGTGCAGGCGCTCATGACGGATCCCGTATCGGAAACGTGGGAAGTCGACGTCTCTGTTGCGGATGGCGTCGTGACGCTGTCGGGGTCGGTCGACTCGTGGCGGGAACGTCGCATCGCCGAGCGTCAGGCGAAGAGCGTGAGGGGCGTGAGAGATGTGCGGAACGAGATACGCGTGACATACACCGTCGACAGGGCGGACGAAGAGATAGAGAGCGAGATCAAGAGCGCGCTACGCTGGAATCCCCACATAGACGACGGGTTGATCGTAGTGGAGGTCGAGAATGGTTCTGTGACTCTGCGTGGCAGTGTGGGGAGCGCCGCGGAGAAGCGCCTTGCAGAGACGAGGGCGTGGACGGCCGGCGTTTCGGGCGTCGACGCGTCGAGGCTTCGGGTGGTCGCGTGGGCCCGCAGCGAGGAGTTCCGCGAGGGCAAGTACAGGGAGAAGAGCGACGGGGAGATTCGGGCGGCCGTGCGCGACGCGATGATCTATGACCCCAGGATAGACGCGTACGACATTGCGATCGCCGCGAACGAGGGCGTGGTTACGCTACGGGGCAACGTCGCTTCGCTCAAGGCCAAGCGATCGGCCGAGCAGGACGCGAGGAACACCGTGGGCGTGTGGCGCGTACGGAGTTTCCTGAAGGTACGGCCGGTGGAGGAGGATTCCGACGACGAGATAGCTGGCGCCGCGCGTGAGGCGATAGCGCGGCACGCGATGCTTGAGTCGGACGGCATCGAGGTTTCGGTGTCGGACGGCGAGGTG
>WJLY01000214.1 GCA_014728245.1 Candidatus Effluviviaceae Genus IV sp. | reverse complement strand
GTCTGCCAGAGGTCCCGCCAGAACACGACGTCGCCGGCGAGCTCCACGAAGTTGGCCAGGCCCACGAATCCGCGCTCGTCAGCGAACTTGAGGTTCCAGTCCGCGAACGAGAGGACGAACTGGCTGAGAACCGGAAAGGCGCCCACAACGACGACGAATGTGATCGCCGGCGCAAGCAGCCAGACCTTGAGAGCCCTGTTGTCCCGTCCGTTCATCCGGCTGCCGCCTCGAAGAAGTGCGTGGAAGAGACCAGGGGAAGCTCGTCGTGAGATGGCCCGCGTAGCGCGGAGCCGGCGGCCCCCGCATCGGTCGCGAGCCCCGGGAGGATCGCCCCGCCGGTCATTCGGCGAGTATCGGGACGAGCGCGTCGACCATCGCGGACGCCGCCTCTTCGGGCGAGGTCTGTCCCGAGATCGCCTCGTGCACGTGCTCCTGGGTCACGTCGGAGGCGCGTGGGTACTCGGGCGACCTCGGTCGGTTTCGTGTGAACCGGAAGACCTCGAAGAAGTCCGCGAAGTACGGGTTGGCGTCCAGTACGTCAGGGTCCTTGAACGTGCTTTTCCTGGTGGGCAGATACCCTCCCGCGATGGCCCGCTCCTTGAGCGATCTCTCGCCGGTTATGAACTGCAGGAACTCGATCGCCTCGTCGGGATGCTCCGTGAAGGCCGAGACGGCGACGTTCCAGCCGCCGATGGTCGAGTAGGGCGTCTCGCCCGGCGCGTGCGCGAGCCTTGCAGTGCCCACGGCGTCCTTGACCTTGGAACCCTCGCCCTGCGCCATGCTCCAGGCGTAGGGCCAGTTGCGCATGAAGAGCGCGTGACCCTCGGTGAACACGCGCCTCGCGTCCTCCTCCTTGTAAGTGAGCACGCTCTCGGGCGACGTGCCGTCCTCTATCAGGGCACGCATCATGGCGAGCGTCTCGGAGACGTCTCTCTCCACGCGGCCGGGGTCGTCCGCAAGGGACTCCGGGTCGAGCGTACCGCCGAGTCCCCAGAGGAACTCGAGGAAGTCGCACACGAGCCCCTCGTACCGGGCGCCCTGCCAGACGAACCCCTCCATTCCTCGAGGCTCCGCCACCCTGCGACAGGCGGCCCGCAGGTCGCTCCAGGTCTCGGGCACGGGCAGTCCCTCCTCATCGAGCAGGTCACGACGGTAATACAATACGCCGGCGTCCGTGAACCAGGGCACCGCGTAGAGCGCGCCCTCGTACGTAGCGCTCTTGAGCGGCGCCTCCAGGAAGGCGTTCCTGTCGAGAAGACCCTCAGGGAGCTCGGCGATCCAGCCCGCCTTCGCGAACTCCGCCGTCCAGATCACGTCGAGGCTGTAGAGGTCGATGTTCGACTCGCGCGCCGACAGGTAGGTAACGTACGCGTCATGCTGCGTATCCGTATTGGCGGGCATGGCCTGGAACCTGACCGTCACCCCGGGGTGCGCCGCGTTGTACTCCTCGATGAGCGCCGCCGTCGCTCCGGACGGATCGTTCCCCGCGGCGAAGACCAGCTCGATCCCGTCCCCGCCTTCGCCTCCGCAGCCCGGGAAGCTCAGAGCGACGAGCGCGAGCAGCGTTGAAGCAGCTATGCTCCTTCTCAAGTCGGGTCTCCTCTCTCCGTCCTTCGTCGATCGTCTGTCCGGAAGCCGTTCGACAACGCAGATGCACCGAGTCATGCTATCCAGAACTCTCGCGCCTGTCAACTCGCTCCGGCCGGGCCCGCTCCCGCGGATTCTCGCGCCTGTCAACTCGCTCCGCCGGGCCCGCTCCCGCCTGGCGGGCGGCTCGCTCGGGGTCGGGGGGACCCCGGGGCGGGCGGGCGAGTGTTGATGCCGGTTCCGAAGCCTGCTATATTGTGGTCTCGGATGACGCGGCAGACCGCCGCGTCACGGGCCGCTCGCGGCCCCATGAAAGCCGGGGTTTTCGTCGCCGGATGAATGCCGTTGTAGAGGACGGAGGTAGAGCTTGCGGAGAACCGAGGATCCGACGTCTCTGAGGATGAAGCGACGCGTACGCGGCTGGACGACGGCCGCGATTCTGCTTCTGCTGGCGGCCTGCGCCACCGTGTCCGTCGGCCAGCGCGAGCTGGTCATGGACAACGAGCTGGATGAGCGCTCGGGAGGGCCGAGCCCCACCGGGAGGTGGAGAGAGGCGAGAGAGGGCGGGGGAGGGGCGGACCTGACCCCGAGGCAGAGGCAGGAGGCGGAGCGGCTGCGGTCGATCGGATACCTGAGCGGCTCAAAGCCCGCGCCCTCGAGGACGGGGATCACGGTCCACGACCGCGGGGCCGCCCAGCCGGGCCTCAATCTGTACAACTCCGGCCACCGCGCGGGCGCGACGCTGATGACCATGGACGGCGAGAAGCTGCACGAATGGGAATGCCCCTTCCTCAGGGCGTTTCCCGATTCGCTGAAGGCAGCGGACACCGAATCCGCGGAGTACTGGCGCTTCGTCCACCTGTTCGAGAACGGAGACATCCTGGCGATCTTCGAGGGACTCGGGCTCATAAAGTTGGACAAGGACTCGAATCTGCTGTGGGCCCATCCCGGTGAGGAGCACCACGCCCTCCACGTGGCCGCCGACGGCCGGATATACACACTGACCCGCAAGGCCCACATGATCCCACGGCTCAACCGCGCGTCGCCGGTTCTCGAGGACTACATCACAGTGCTCGATCCTGACGGGAACGTGCTGAGAAGCTTCTCGCTCCTCGAGGCGTTCGAGAACTCGCGTTTCGAGAACGCGTTCAAGGTGTTCGGCATGCGCCGCACCGGAGACCTCTTTCACACGAACGCGATCGAGCTGCTCGACGGCAGCCAGGCCGACCGCATTCCGGCGTTCAGGAAAGGCAACGTGCTGGTCTCGCTCCGGCAGCTCAATCTGATAGCGGTCATCGACATGGAATACGAGGAGGCGGTCTGGATATCGTCGGGGATGTGGCTCGCGCAGCACGATCCGAGGTTCCTCCCGAACGGGAACATTCTCCTCTTCGACAACAAGGGATACGGCGGCAAGTCGAAGGTCCTGGAGTTCGATCCGGTGACCTACGACGTAGCGTGGAGCTACTGGGGCACTGAGCGGAACCCTTTCTTCAGCAAGATGTGCGGGGCGGCCCAGCGTCTTCCGAACGGCAATACCCTGATCACCGAGTCCGACTACGGGCGCGCCTTCGAAGTGACTCCCGGCGGAGAGATCGTGTGGGAGTTTCTGAACCCTGAGAGAGCGGGCGCCCGGAACCAGCTCATCGCCACGCTCTTCGAGGTCACGCGCGTCGATCCGGGCGATCTGGGAGACTGGGTCGGGCGGTAGATCGGGAGTTCCCGTCAGATTCCAGGAAACGGGGTCGGCCCTTCCGGGCCGGCCCCGTTCGCGAAACCGGGCGGTTTCGGGTCGTACAATCGGACGGTTTCCGGGAAGAGGAATGAGCCCCCGTTCGTCCATCGGACAGAGGGGCGTGGAGAACCGCGCCCGCGCGACGAAAGGGGGAAGAAAAATGGGACACCTCAGAAAGGCAACGCTCGCGCTCCCCGTCGTCCTGATCCTCATCGGGCTGGCCGTGCCGGTAGTCGTGGACGGCGGAAGCTCCCGCCCTCCCGCTCCGCCCGACCCGCCCCGCTACGCGGGAAGGACGGCCGCCGAGTGGCACGAGCTGGCGATGCGGTCGCTCGAGAGCGGCAGACTGAACATGGCGCTGAAGTACATGAAGACCGCGGAGAGAACGGCTCCCGGGCGTCAGTACGGGAGAGAACTCGCGGAGGTGCGGCGCGCCAGGAAGAAGGCGGCGGCCGCGGCGGAGAACCGAAGGCGAATGCTGGAGGCGGAGCCCGGGAGCTTCGAGATAGCCTCCGACGGACGGGTGACCAGCGCGTATCGTGAGGTGGTGGCGTTGCCGGGCGAGAGCCTGTGGAGCCTCGCCGGGCGACTCGTCGCGGCCCGGACCGGAGACTTCCCTTCCGACGTCGCGGACGGCGACGAGGTCTACGATGTCTGGGACGCGTTGACCGATCTGAACGGGGTCCGCGAGTTGGAGGTGGGAGAGATCGTGTTCGTTCCGCTCTCCGATGACGAGCTGCGTGCGATCACGGTGAGGAACGCCGCCGACCTCGAGAGGATACGACTCGCCTCGGCGGCGCTCGCCGGCGGAGACCTCGAAGAGGCCGAAGAGCTACGGGCATCGCTGGAGACCGACTTCGCGTTGAACTCGGAAGCGGCCGATTCGCTCGATCGCCGCATCAGTAAGATGAAGTCGGAGACCCTGCTCGCCTCCGCGCGTCTTGCGGCCACGGAAGCTTTGGCCGCGTCGCGGATCAGTGAACACGGGGGCATCCTCGAATCCCTCAGACTGGCGAGACAGAAGCTCGAGATGGCGCGCCGTCTGGGGGCGGATGTCCCGGCCGCGCTTGTGAAGAGCATCGAATCCTTCCTCTCCGCGGCCGAGAGGTACACAATCAGAGACGACGGTACGATAGCGGCCAGGAAGCCGTCGGGAGTCGCTTACACCGAGTTCGCGCGGTCGACCGTCGAGTGGTTCCTGGACAGGACCCTCGAGGACAGCGGGGCGGAGTTCCCGCGGTCATCCCTCAAGTCGGCGGATGAGCTCGGATGGGCCGAGTACATGAAGGACGCGTCGTCGCTGGCGGAGCGGGGAGGGCGCGATTTCGCCGAGCTGCTCGTCGATACAGGTGAACGGGTGGTCGTGCTCCCCAATCCCTCCGGCTACTTCGATGAGGGATGCGGCGGCACCCGGTTGTCGTCCCGGGAGTCCGCGCAATAGCGGCGGTATCAGAGAGCGCACGTGCTCGTCTCAACGTTCCCGCCGCTCTCTTCCCGGTCGTCGCCGCCGGGACCGGTCGTTTCACAAGCGCAGCCGGCGTGCTACCTTCGCGCCGGCTGCGCGAGTCCCGTGACGGCACTCGAGAACGCCGCACATGGGGAGAATAAGTTGGCCGGGGACTGGACCGATACGTTCTTCGGAGACGCCTGGGATCGTGTCGTAAGGCACGCCCACGCGCCGGGACAGTCGAGAGCCGAGGCGGAGTTCATCCACCAGGCGCTCCGGCTGCGTCCCGGGAGCCGCGTTCTGGACGCCCCGTGCGGCGACGGTCGGATCGCGCTCGGGCTGGCCGAACTCGGCTGCCGCGTCGTGGGGGTCGACAGCGCTCGCCGGAGCATCGGGCGGGCGCGGCGGCTGGCCCGCGCCTCCGGACTCGACGTCGACTTCCGGCTGGGAGACATGCGGGCACTCGACGTTGAGGGGCGCATGAGCGCGGTCGTGAACTGGTGGAGCAGCTTCGGGTACTTCGACGAGGAGACGAACCTGCGGCTCATGCGCGACTTCGCCGGTCTGACCCGGCGGGGAGGCCGTGTCCTGATCGACCAGATCAACCGTGAACGGGTGCTGCGCGACTTCCGGGAGTCGGCCTGGGACGAGTACGGTCCGGTCCGCGTGCACGTCCGCAACCGCTGGAATCCGGAGTCCGAGAGGATAGAGGGCGTGTGGACGTTCACCGAGGGCAACGAACGATCGCGCCGGCGGACCTCGATGCGCGTCTATACCCCGCGGCAGATGGAGCGGCTGATGGATAAGGCCGGGCTCGGTCTCGAGCGCCTCTACGGGTGGATCGATGGAAGCGAGTACTCCAGAGGCTCAAGGCGGATGATCGCCGTAGGCCGGAGGGGATAGCTTCGCGGGGCCCGATGCCGGGGCCCCGAGACTCAGCCCTGTGGCCGGCGTTGACCGACGGGGGCCCCGCCACGTCGTCCGTGCGG
>WJLY01000213.1 GCA_014728245.1 Candidatus Effluviviaceae Genus IV sp. | reverse complement strand
TGCCGATGCGGGACGCCGGCAGCGCGGCCCGGGCGGTGCTCGCGGAGCGGCACCTGGTCACGCGCGGGTTCGGCGGCCGCCCGGAAGGCCGCGCCGCGGTGATCGACCGGCAGGAAGTCGTGAGCGCGATGGTGAACGAGGAAGACCACGTTCGGCTTCAGTGCATCAATCCGGGGCTGGCGCCTCTTTCCACGTGGAAGCTCGCCAGGCGCGTAGACCGTGAAATGGACCGGAACTTGCATTATGCCTTTCACGGTGACTGGGGGTATCTGACGTCCTGTCCGACGAACGTGGGGACAGGTCTCCGCGTGTCCGTGCTCTTGCACCTCGCGGGCCTTGTGAGAGAGGGGAGGATCGCGCAGGTTCTGGGGGGAGTGTCGAAGCTCGGCCTCGCCGTCCGCGGTTACTACGGCGAGGGCAGCTCGCCGTTCGGCGCCTTCTTCCAGATATCCAATCAGACTACCCTCGGACAGACTGAAGAAGATCTGGCCTACACCGTCGAACGTGTAGGAGGACAGCTCGCGGAGCTTGAGACGGCCGCGAGGAAGCGACTCGTTCAAGGACGGAACAGACGCCTCGAGGACGACGTTCACCGCGCCTACGGGATCCTGGCGAACGCCAGGCTCCTGACTGTCGACGAGGTGATGGAGTACGGCTCGTCGCTGAGGTTGGGCGTTGCCCTCGGGCTGGTCGACCGGCCGGACATGTCGACCGTGAACCGCCTTCTGGTCGTCACTCAGCCGGGTCATCTTGCGTACGCCTTCTTCGGAGAGCACGCGTCGGAGGTGGGCGACGCGGCCCGCGCGGACCTTGTGAGGGGAGAACTCGCCGCGGGCGGACGCGTTTAGACCCGCGCGAGATACGGGGGGACAGGCAATGCAGAGACAGAGAGATTTCACTCCGCGCGTGAGACGGGTCCTCTACTTCGCGCGCGAGGAAGCCGCGAGGCTGCATCACGACTACCTCGGTACCGAACATCTCCTCCTCGGCGTCGTGCGCGAGGGCGAGGGCGTGGCCGCGACGGTCCTGCGCGAGATGGCCATAGATCTCGACACCGTGCGAGAGATGGTCGAATCGTACGTGGCGCGGGGTACCTACGGGGCTTCGATGAAGGAGACCCAGTGGACGCCCAGGGCGAAGACGGTCCTCGAGCTGGCCAGAGAAGAGGCCAGGATCCTCCACCACCAGTACATAGGCACCGAGCATCTCCTCCTCGCTCTGATCCGCGAGGGGGAGGGAGTGGCCGCAAAGGTGCTGCGCGATCTCGACGTCGACCTCAGAGGGGCCCGGGAACAGGTGATGAGGGTGTTGGGCGGAGGCCCCGGCACTGAGGCTCCCGACGAGCCGGCGACGCGCGTCCCGGAGACGCCTACGCTCGACCAGTTCGGGCGCGACCTGACGGAGCTGGCCCGCAAGGAGCTGCTCGATCCGGTGATCGGGCGTCAGCGCGAGATAGAGCGCGTGCTGCAGGTCCTGTCCCGCAGGAAGAAGAATAACCCCGTGCTCATCGGCGAGCCCGGCGTCGGGAAGACCGCCATCGTCGAGGGCCTTGCTCAGAGGATAGTGGCGAACGAGGTCCCGGCGACCCTCAAGGACCGAAGGCTCGTCATGCTTGACCTGTCGTCGACCGTGGCGGGGACGAAGTACCGCGGGCAGTTCGAAGAGCGGTTGAAGACGCTGATGAGCGAGATACGCGAGAGCGAGAACGTCATCATCTTCATCGACGAGCTGCACACGATCGTCGGCGCGGGTGGCGCCGAGGGCGCCATAGACGCGGCCAACATGCTCAAGCCCGCTCTCGCCAGAGGGGAGCTGCAGGCCATCGGTGCGACGACGCTCGACGAGTATCGCAAGCACATAGAGAAGGACGGAGCGCTCGAGAGGCGCTTCCAGCCGATCATCGTGGATCCGCCGTCGGTCGAGGAGACGATCAAGATCCTCCTCGGTCTCCGCTGCAAGTACGAGGAGCACCACTCGGCCGAGATCACCGACGAGGCGCTCTCCGCGGCAGCCAGGCTCGCGGACCGGTACATCTCCGACCGGTTTCTGCCGGACAAGGCGATCGACGTGATCGACGAGGCCGGCGCGCGCGCCAGGCTCGAGATCAGCGCGATCCCGATGGAGGTCAAGGAGCTGGAGAAGGAGCTCGACCAGGTGTCGTGCGAGAAGCGCACCGCCAGCGAGAACCAGGAGTTCGAGAGAGCGGCGGAACTCCGGGACAAGGAGCGCGAGTACCGCTCGAAGCTCGAGGCGGCCCGCAAGGAGCTCGTCCACTCGAAGCACGAGAGGAAGGCGTCGGTAGACCCCGAGGACGTGGCCGAGGTCGTCGCCGGCATGACCGGCATCCCCGTGAAGAAGCTCGCGCAGGAGGAGACCGAGAAGCTCCTCCGAATGGAGGACGAGCTCAGGAACCGCGTGGTGGGACAGGAAGAGGCGCTCAACACCGTGGCGAAAGCCGTGCGGAGGAACCGCGCCGGCCTCAGGGACCCCAGGAGGCCGATCGGGTCTTTCATCTTCCTCGGGCCCACCGGGGTCGGCAAGACGGAACTCGCCCGGGCGCTTGCGGCGTTCCTGTTCGAGGACGAGAACGCTCTGATCCGCCTCGACATGTCCGAGTACATGGAGCGCTTCGCGGTCTCGAGGCTGGTGGGCGCCCCTCCCGGCTACATCGGATACGAGGAGGGCGGCCAGCTCACGGAGCGCGTTCGCAGGAGGCCGTACTGCGTGGTTCTCTTCGACGAGATCGAGAAGGCGCACCCCGACGTCTTCAACATCCTGCTCCAGGTGCTCGAGGACGGTCAGCTGACGGACAGCTTCGGCCGCACCGTGAGCTTCAAGAACACCGTGATCATAATGACCTCGAACGTGGGAGGCCGCGACATAGCCCAGGGCAAGGGCATCGGGTTCCAGGTCGCGGACGCCTCGGAAGACGTCTACGCGCAGATGAAGGGGAAGGTCACGGAACAGCTCAAGCACATGTTCAACCCGGAGTTTCTGAACAGGGTCGACGGCACCGTCGTCTTCCACCCTCTGGGCGTGGAGGAGATGCGGCAGATCGTCGACATACTGCTCCGCGAGGTCGAGGAGCGGCTCTCCGATACCGGCGTGACGCTCCAGATCACCGACGAGGCCAAGGACCTCCTGATCGAGAAGGGCTTCGATCCCGGCTACGGCGCGCGACCGCTGCGTCGCGCCATCCAGCGCTACCTGGAAGATCCCCTCTCCGAGGAGATACTGAAAGGGAACTACAGCGACGGCGGTCGGGTCATCGCCGAGCGGAAGGGCGACGAGCTCAAATTCCGCGCGAAGAGAAGCAAGGTCAAGGCCGCCGGCTGAGCAAGAACCCCATTCAGGCGCGGGGCGACCGTGACGAAGCGGCGCCCCCCGCCGGGGCCCACTGAACGGGAAGACCCTCTGACATGCAACGCCGCAGATGGGTGGCTGTTGTCGCCGTTCTCATCATTGCGCTTCTCTCTTTCTCCTTTCTTGCGCTCAAGGCAGGCTCGGGACACCCCGCCGTACGGCGGGAGGTGCTGGCGAGGGTTCTCCCCGAGGTCGGCGCCGACGTGACCATAGGAGAGCTTGAGGTCGGCCTCGCTTCGCTCACCTTCGGCGACGTCGACCTCGATCTCGGCTCGCGCGGCGGCGTCCACATCCCCTTCGGCACCGTGAGCCTCAGCTATCGGAGGCTGCTCCTCACAGGGCTCGACGTTAGACGCTCGCTCTCGACGGCGATAGTGAGCGACCCCGTCGTCACGCTGCGCTACGGAGCCGCCGACACCTCCGTCCGGGAGGCCGGCGGGCTGCTCGAGCTCGGACCGTATCTCCCTCAGTACATGGGGATCTCCGGAGCGACGGTCGTGCTCGAAGACGTCCGATCCGGGAAGTCGGTCGAGCTGTCGGAGCTCGACCTGCTTCTGACGCGGCGCGATGACGGCTCGGTCACGGGCAGCGCCGCGGCGGACGCCCTTGGGGGTACCGGCAACCTGACGGCGGACATCGAGTGGGACACCCGGGCCGGGACGCTCTCGGTCGATTCGGAGCTCTCCGGCGCGCGCGCAACGGATTCCCTGCCGCTTCCCCCGGAGTCGCCGGTCGAGATCCACGAGGGCTCTCTCTACGCGACCGGCTCGCTCAAGCTTCGAGAGGACGCGTCGCCCGAGGTCCTCCTGAGCTTCGCGCTGGACGACGGCCGCCTTGCGCTGGCGCCGGCCGGGGAGGAGATCGCCCGCGTGAGGGCCTCGGGCGCGCTCGATGGCACGACGCTCTCGCTCACGCTCGCGGAAGCCGTGTGGAGAGGAGGACGGCTCTCGGGGAGAGGCACGCTCGATCTGCGGACGCGGGGACTGGCGGATGTGGTCATCGAGGGCCGCGGAATGCAGGCGGGCGCGATCGCGGAGCTGGCCGGGATCTCGCGGGAGGACCTCGCGGTGTCCGGCGGCGTCGACGCCGCCGTGTCGCTCGGCGGAACGTGGAGCGCGCCGACGCTCGAGGGCTCGGTCCGCTCGGACCGGCTGCTCCTGGGCGAGGACGTGCTTCAGGATCTCTCCATGAACCTCGACTGGTCCGACGAGAGGCTCGATGTATCCGACCTGGAGTTCGACGCGTACGGGGGATCAGCCAGCGCGGCCCTTGTAGTCGCCGGGGTCGGGACCGACTCGTGGGAGACGAGGGGAGAGGCTGACGTCGAGGGGATCGACGCGGGTATTCTCGGCGGGAGGCTCGGGGCGCCGGAGCTCGAGGGGCGTCTTTCGGCGGAGGATGTCGAGTTCCGTATCTCGCCGGAATCGCGGAGCGCCGAGTCGCTTCTGAGGTGGAGCGGGCGCAGGATCGGGGGCGTCGCGGTCGGCTCGGGGGCGGGAGGCGCTCAGCTGTCCGGAGG
>WJLY01000212.1 GCA_014728245.1 Candidatus Effluviviaceae Genus IV sp. | reverse complement strand
GTACAGAACCGCGGCCGTGATGCTGCTCTGATGCACGTCAAGTCCCACCCAGATCTGATCTGTGCTATACTGCTCCATGGTCGGGCTCCTCCCTGAGAGTCTCGGCTCTCATGTGGCTCTGGCCAGCAATGACCAATCCACGATAAACGGTCGAGCCCGACCGTTCCATATGGTCTAGGATCGGCTCCGGCGTTCGTCTTGCCTGCCGGTCGTGCCTCTGTTAGATTCCATTACAGGTCGGGAACCGTCGGCGCGTGTGGCGCCGGCGCCGCAGTGTCTGCCGCTCCCTGGGAGGGTCAGTGGGTCGGTCGAAGTCGCCGGGGTTCGTCGTGGCCGCGTTGCTTGCCGCGTGCGCCTTTCTGGCGTGCTCGTGTGGCGGCGAGGAGGCCGACGATTCGTCCGCTCGGATCGAGCCTGGACAGAAGTGGTACAACCCGGGAGGCCGGTGGCATCACAAGGCGGGCCCGAGGCTCACCGAGGAGCAGTCCGAGGAGATCGAGAAGCTCAAGTCGATAGGGTATCTCGCGGGTTCGGAGGAACCTCCTCCGGAAGCAGGGGTGACCGTCTACGACCGCGAGCGCGCGTACGACGGGCTGAACTTCTACACGTCAGGTCACCTCCCCGGCGCGATCCTGATGGACATGGACGGCGACGTGCTCCATGAGTGGCGCTACGACTTCATCGACGCCTGGAAGCAGGGACCGCGCGACTCCCTCCCGAAGCGGGCGAAGGGCGCCGGCTTCTGGCGAAGAGCTTATCTGTTCGAGAACGGCGACGTTCTGGGGATCTACGACGGTCTGGGGCTCGTCAAGGTGGACAGCGAGTCCGAGCTCATCTGGGCCTACCTGGAGGGCGCGCATCACGATCTCGACGTTCAGCCCGACGGGCGCATATACGTGGTGATCCGGGACGCCCACATCAATCCGACCGTCAACCCGGACGATCCGGTGCTGGAGGACTACATCGTCGTGCTCGACGAGGACGGCCGTGAGCTTCGGAGAACTCCGCTGCTCGAGGCGTTCCGGACGCCCAGGTACAGTCGCTATCTCGATGTGATGAAGGAGTCGGGCGACATCTTCCACACGAACACTATAGAAGTCCTCGATTCGACGCTCGAGGGCGAGGTCGCGGGCTTCGAGGAGGGCAACATCCTGGTGTGCGTCCGCGAGCTGGACGTGGCTGCCGTCGTCGATGACGAGACAGGCAAGGTCGTCTGGGCCGCCCGGGCGCCCTGGAGCAAACCCCACGACACGACAGTTCTTCCCAACGGCAACATGATGATCTTCGATAATCGCGGATACGGTGGCGCGTCCAGGGTCGTGGAGTTCGATCCGAAGACGCTCGAGATCGTGTGGGACTACCACGGTGAGGACCCGCTCGACTTCTACTCGAAAGAGTGTGGCGCTAACCAGAGGCTCCCAAACGGCAACACGCTCCTGACCGAGTCGGACGGCGGGCGCGCTCTGGAGGTCACGCCCGAAGGCGAGATCGTCTGGGAGTACGTCAATCCCGCGCACGCGGGCCCCGACAGTGAGTTCATCGCATCGATCTTCGACATGGTGAGGCTCGAGCCGGACTTCCCCCTTGACTGGCTCGAAGAGAACGGGACCGTTCATTCGCACCAGTGACGGCCTGACAGGTGAACGGGCAGGCGACGGAACGACGGCAGCTATTCCCGGACGCGCGGCGTCCACTGGAGGACATGATGGAGGACGCCAGGCGCGAGGCGCTCGACTACGCAGATCGCAACCGCGAGGCCACTCTGGCGCAGCTCGTGGAGTTCCTCGGCATTCCGTCCGTATCGCAGCGTCCGGCCGACAGGGAGAACATAAGGCGCGCCGCCGAGTGGATAGCGTCGAGATTGGAGTCTGTGCCGACCGCCAGGACCGAGATCGTCTCGACCGACGGAAACCCGGTGGTCTATGCGGAGTCGCTGGAGGCGGGCGAGTCCGCGCCGACAGTGATGTTCTATGGGCACTACGACGTCCAGTCGGCCGCCCCGCTCGACGCCTGGGACAACGATCCCTACGAGCCGGTCACGAGCGGCGATGAGCTGTATGCGCGCGGGGCCTCGGACAACAAGGGGATGATCATGGCCTGCGTGGCCGCCGTCGAGGCGGCCGCGCGCTCCGGCGGACTCCCGATCAACGTGAAGTTCATGATAGAGGGAGAGGAGGAGATCGGGTCGGTCAGCCTGCCTTCGTTCCTCTCCGCGCATCGCGAGATGCTGAGTTGTGACTTCGTCCTCAATCCGGACGTGGGCATGCTGGGGAAAGAGCTGCCCACGATCTTCTATGGGTTGCGGGGCATGTTCTCCTGTCGCCTGAAGATCAGGGGACCTTCGCAGGATCTTCACTCGGGAGGCTTCGGCGGAATCGTACGCAATCCGATACACGCGCTCTGCGAGCTGGTGGCCGGTTTGCATGACGACGAAGGACGCGTCGTGCTGCCCGGCTTCTACGAAAGCGTCCGGCCTCTGACGGACGAGGAACGCGCCGTGATGGCATCGCTCCCGCTCGACGAGGAGTCGTATCTCCGGCAGTCGGGCGTTCCCGAGCTGTGGGGAGACAGCGACTTCGCTCCGGTCGAGCGGGCCGGGGGCAGGCCCGCTCTGGACGTCGTGTGCATGGAGGGGGGAACCAGGAAGGCGGCGATACCGAGC
The DNA here is from genome assembly GCA_014728245.1 of Candidatus Effluviviaceae Genus IV sp. Lineage (GTDB taxonomy): Bacteria > Joyebacterota > Joyebacteria > Joyebacterales > Joyebacteraceae > WJLY01. The sequence continues at coordinate 2,543 of WJLY01000212.1, read as the reverse complement.
GAGGCGGAGGCGCTTCTCACGATCCGGCTGGTGCCCGACCAGACGCCCGCGGAGGTGCACGCGCAACTCGTGAGCCACCTGAAGTCGCACGTGCCCTCGTCCGTCAGGTGGAACCTCGAGGACTGCGAGGGATTCCCCGCCTCGATAACCGACAGGGACGCTCCCGGCGTCAAGGCGCTGGCCAGGTCGCTCGAGGCAGTCTGGGGTCGGCCTCCGGTCTACCACCGCAGCGGAGGGAGCATCGCGGCCGTTGGCCAGCTGCAGGAGACCCTGGGCGTAGATTCGGTTCTCACCGGGTTCTCGCTGCCCGACGATAGGATCCACGGACCCAACGAGAAGCTGCACCTTCCCACGTGGTCGCGGGGCGTCAAGGCGCTCGTCCACTTCCTCTACGAGCTCGCGGAGCCGGCCGCTTCCCGATGATGACAAGTGGTCTCAAGGTATACATGCATGAGCGTCCGGGAGAAGGGGCCCTCGAGCGTCTGCGAGAGCTCCTGGATGAGGGCGTGGAGCTGTCGTTCGGTCCCGAGCCGCCGGAGCGGGCCGATTACGACGTGCTCGTGGCGGGTGTTCCGACCGAGCGGGAGCTTGATGCCAGCGACAGCCTTCGCGTTCTGATCATCCCGTGGGCGGGGCTGGCTCAGTCGACGCGCCGCGCCCTGCTCGGGCGGGAAAGGCTTCTCGTTCACAACATCCACCACAACGCCGCGCCCGCCGCGGAGCTGGCCCTCGCTCTCATGCTGGCTGCGGCGAAAGCGGTCGTTCCTGTCGATCAGAAGCTCAGGGAGCACGACTGGTCGCCCAGATACGAGCCCGACATGTCGGTGCTCCTGGAGCGCAGGAACGCCCTGGTGCTCGGCTACGGCGAGATCGGAAAGCGGATAGCCGGGGGCTGCAGGGGCATCGGGATGAGCGTCACGGCTCTCCGCAGACACCCGGAGAAGACGCCCGCGGATTGCTCGGACAGAGTCCTGCCGGCGTCCGCGCTGCGGCATGAGCTTCCCAGGGCCGACGTCCTCCACGTGGCTCTGCCGCACACCGACGCGACGCGGGGGCTCCTCGGGTCTGCCGAGATGGAGCTCCTGCCGACCGACTGCGTGCTTGTCAACATCGCGCGCGGGCCGATAGTGGACGAGAAGGCGCTCTACCGGGCTCTGGCCTCCGGCGCGATTCGCGCGGCGGGTCTGGACGTCTGGTACTCGTACCCCAAGACCGAGGAAGAGAGAAGCTGCACACCGCCCTCGCGCTTTCCGTTCCACGAGCTTCCGAACGTGGTAATGAGCCCGCATCGGGGCGGCGCGTTCTCCGTCGGCGACGTGGAGAGAGCGAGGGCCGAGGCACTGGCGGCCTCGCTGAACGCGGCAGCGCGGGGCGCCCCGATTCCCCATCCGGTCGATGTGAGAGAGGGATACTAGACGCTCCGCGGACGGCCGTGGGCGTACGTCAGGGAGGTGCATTTGCGCAGGAGTGTGATCGCTGCAACCGTCGTCGGACTCGTGATCGCCGTCGCGCATGAAGCGGGCGCCGGATTTGACGCCTTCGATCTCGAGCGTTGCCTGACGCAGGGAGACCCCCGGTGCGACGGGCGCGGCGCCGACACTCCGGCAGTCAACGCGCTGCGGCTGGACGAGGGGGAATCGGTGAGCCTGGACGGCCGCCTCGACGAGCCCTTCTGGCACGAGGCGCAGGCCGCGTACGGCTTCCGGACGTGGGATCCGACGCGCGGGGAGGAGCCCACCGAGCAGACGATCTTCAAGGTCGTCTACGACGACGAGGCCGTCTACTTCGGCGTGGCGTCGCTGCACGGGAACGGATCGAGGATGCGGGGCCGGCTCTGCAGACGCGACAGGATAGGCGGATCGGACATGATCAGTCTGTATCTGGACACGTACGACGACCGCACGACGGCCTACAACTTCCGGGTCAACTCCGAGGGCGTTCTCGGCGACCGCTATGTTTCACATGACGGCAACGACATGGATCCCGACTGGAACGCGGTATGGGACGCGGCGACGCTCACGGACGAGGACGGGTGGTACGCCGAACTCGAGATACCCTTCTCGTGCGTCAGCTACAGACCGGGCGACGAGATGACGTGGGGCTGCCAGCTCTACCGTCTCATCTACGATCTCGGAGAGGACACATCCTGGGTCAGCTGGAAGCGAGGAGAGACAGGTTTCGTGAGCAGGTTCGGGAGGCTGACCGGCCTGTGCGGCATCCCCGCGCCCAGACAGCTCGAGCTACTGCCGTACGTCGTGACCAGCACGACTGATCCGTCCGCGGTAGGTGACGAGGACGTTCTGGACCAGTACCAGAACTTCGGGCTCGATCTGGAGTACGGCGTGACCACCGACCTGACGCTGAACGCGGCCTTCCAGCCGGACTTCGGACAGGTCGAGGCTGATCCGGCCCTTCTCAACCTGTCGCCCTTCGAGACCTACTACGAAGAGAAACGGCCCTTCTTCATCGAGGGGAGCCGGTTCTTCTGGCATCCCAACTTCGACATGTTCTACTCGCGACGTATAGGAACCGGAGACGAGTCG
>WJLY01000211.1 GCA_014728245.1 Candidatus Effluviviaceae Genus IV sp. | reverse complement strand
CGGCGGTGCGGCTCACCCACCTCCCGACGGGCATCGTCGTGGCGTGCCAGAACGAGCGGAGCCAGCACCAGAACCGCGCGATGGCGATGAAGCTCCTCAGGGCGAAGCTCCGCAGGCTCAAGGAGCTCGAGCGCGAGCAGGAACTCGCCAGGCTCTACGGCGAGAAGGGCGAGATCGCCTGGGGCAACCAGATCCGGTCGTACACGCTCCAGCCCTTCCAGCTCGTCAAGGACCACAGGACGGGCCTCGAGGAGGGGAACGTCCAGGCCGTGCTCGACGGCGAGATCGACCCGTTCGTCCGGGCGTGCCTCAGGCGAAGCGCGGGGGAGGACTAGGCTCTGTCTGGTAATACCACGAGCGGACACAGCCCGGCTGCATTCGGGGCAGGAGAAGCGTTTCTCGTGCCCTGAAGAGAGCCTGGCCGTTCCACTCCGCAATTGACAGACACAGCCTAGCACTACACCGCTACTTCTGCCACAGAGGTCACAGAGGGCACAGAGCAGAGCATCCGCTACGCTCCTCTGTGAACTCTGTGTTCTCTGTGGCCGATTCTAGCGTTGTCGTTCTAGCGTCTTCTTCCCGCGGCTTCACCGCCGAGGCACGTGCCACCGGGACGCCTGGGACACCGTGCACACCGAGCCGCTCTCGGTGCGCCTGGCAATTCTTGGAGCCTTGGCGGTAAACGCCGCGAAGGGGCGTTTGACAACCCCGCGGCGCGCACCTAGGGTCGCGCCCCGCGCGAAAGGAGGCGCCCGTGGGCGACTTCGAATTCGACCTGAAGCTGAGGCCCGGGCTCATCGCCGCGATCGTCGTGGGGCTGGTGGTGCTCGTCGCCGTGCTGTTCGCCGTGGGCGGGAGCTTCTACTCGGTCCCCGCGGACTCGGACGCCGTGGTCCTGCGATTCGGGAGATATCTCAAGACCACGGGGCCGGGCCTGCACGGGAAGCTGCCCTTCGGCATCGACCGGGCGATCATCGTCCCGGTCAGGCGCGTCGAGAGCATGGAGTTCGGCTTCCAGACCGTGCGCGCGGGCCGCCGCAGCGAGTACCGCGTGAGCCCCGCGCAGCGCGAGGCCGCGCTCATGCTCACCGGCGACCTCAACATGGCCTCGGTCGAGTGGGTCGTGCAGTACCGCATAAGCGACGCGAAGGAGTACCTGTTCAACGTCGCGGGGGTGGAGGACACCATCCGCGACGTGAGCGACGCGATGATGCGGCAGCTCGTCGGCGACCGCTCGGTCGACGACGCGATCACGACCGGGCGCGAGGAGCTCCGCATCGAGGCGATGAAGGAGACCCAGAAGGTCCTGGACGAGTACGAGTGCGGCATCGAGGTCCGCGCGCTCAACCTCCAGGACGCGACGCCGCCCGACCCGGTGAAGCCCGCCTTCGACGCGGTGAACTCGGCCCGCCAGGACAAGGACAAGATCATAAACCAGGCCCAGGCCGAGCGGAACAAGAAGATCCCCGAGGCCCGCGGCGAGAAGGAGAAGAAGATCGCCGAGGCCAAGGGCTACATGGAGGAGGTCGTGCGCTCTGCCCGCGGGCGGGCGCAGGCGATCCTGTCGCAGTACGAGGAGTACCGCAAGCGCCCCGGCGAGACGCGGCTGCGCCTCTTCATGGAGACGATGGAGAAGGTCTACGCCGCCGCCGGGCGGAAGTTCATAGTGGACCCCGACGTCAAGGGGGTGCTGCCGCTGCTGGACCTCGGCCGCGGCGCGGAAGGGGGTGCGCGATGAACGCCCGGAACATCGTCGTCGCGGCCGCCGTGGTGGTCGTCCTCGCGCTGCTCGTGTTCGCATCGAGCGCCTACACCGTCAAGGAGACGGAGTGGGTCGTGCTCACCGAGTTCGGCAAGCCCGTCGAGGGGAGCGAGAAGACAGGCCCCGGCCTCCACTTCAAGACGCCGTTCATCCAGAAGGTGAACCGCATCGAGAAGCGCATCCTCCCCTGGGACGGCGACCCCAACCGCATCCCCACGCGCGACAAGAAGTACATCTTCGTCGACACCTTCGCCCGCTGGAGCGTGGTGCGGCCGCTCGCGTTCTTCACGTCGCTCGAGGGGCGCATACAGAACGGGCACAAGAAGCTCGACGACATCATCGACAGCGTCGTGCGCGACGTCGTCGGCCAGTACAACCTGATCGAGGTCGTGCGCTCGTCGAACCGCGAGCTCGCCTACGAGTCCGAGGAGCTCGCCGCCGAGATGCGCGCGCGGGCCGAGAAGATCGAGGTCGGCCGCACGAAGATCGTCGCCGAGATCCGGAAGAAGGCCACCTCGCTCCTCAAGCAGGACTTCGGCATCGCCATCCTCGACGTCCGCATCAAGCGCGTGAACTACGTCGAGAGCGTCCGGAAGAGCGTCTACCAGCGGATGGTCTCCGAGCGCGAGCGGATAGCGACGCGCTACCGCTCGGAGGCGCAGGAGCAGCGCGACATCATCCTGGGCGAGACGAACCGCCAGCTCGCGCTCATCCGCGGCGAGGGCGAGGAGGAGTCGGCCGCCGTCCGCGGCCAGGCCGACGCCGAGGCCATCAGGATCTACGGCGACGCCATCGCGAAGACGAGCGACTTCTACCGGTTCCTGAGGACGCTCGAGGCG
>WJLY01000210.1 GCA_014728245.1 Candidatus Effluviviaceae Genus IV sp. | reverse complement strand
GCCCATGGCAATCAGGCTCTATGCGCGCGGTACTACTTCAGGAGTACCATCATGCGCCTGGACCGATGGCCGCCCGCGGTCAACCGATACATGTAGACGCCGCTCGCCACGCTCCTGCCCTTCTCGTCGGTCCCATCCCAGACCGCGCGATGGTATCCCGCCTCGACGCGGCCGTCCACGAGAGTCCTCACGAGCTTGCCGGCCACGTTGTAGACGCTGACCAGCACGTCCGAATCTACAGGCAGTTCGTAGCGTATCGTGGTGACTGGATTGAACGGGTTGGGAGCGTTCTGCCTCAACGTGAACGTCGCGGGCAGACCCCGCTCGTTCTCCGGCTCGCTCCCCGCGGCGCCCGGCTCCAGAGCGATCTCCACGTCGTCGATGTACCATCCTTCCTGCTCCCACGCTTCGTCCGACGCGAAGCGGAAGCGGAAGATGACGCTCTCGCCCGCCAGGCCGCTCAGGTCGAAGACCTCCTGTCGCCATCCGTGAGACCCCGACCAGCACGGTGTCCCGTCGGGAAGAGGGTTGCCCTGCGACACGGTCTTGATGTGCGTGTAGCCTCCGACGGGCTCGATGAGCTCCCAGGTGGCGCCGAAGTCGGTCGAAGCCTCGACGAGCGCGCAGTCCCAACCGGTCGTGCCGCTCTCCTCTTCGGCCTGTAGCCAGTCCCAGAAACGAAGCTCGCCTCCCGAGGGCACACACACCGGATCCAGCATGAGCGCGCCGTCCGACGACGACGGATAGGAGTCGTAGCCCTCGCCGCCGAACTTCCAGCTACGCTCGCCGGAGTGGCTGCGATACGACTCGACGTGCCACGCGTCTACGGCGCCCTCCGTAACGGCGACGTGATACCAGCCGGACACGTCGCCCTCTATGTCGTCGGAGAGGCCCCCGCCGGCCGTCAGCACGTAGATCCCGTCCGAGGAGCTGTAGCCCCAGTCCGCCTCTATCTCAACGAGCACCGGCACGAGATGGGAAGCCGGGCAGTCCGGGGCGAACGACAGGGTGCACTCGCCCTCCAGCTGAACCGTCTCGCCGGAATGGACCACGGTCCCCGAGAGCGATCCGCCGCCGATGGCGACACACTGGTCGGACGTGGAAAGCGTGACCGTGACGCCCGTCGCCTGGACGCTCCCCTCATTGGAGACAGAAAGCCCGATCGTGACCGACTCGCCGGCTTCCGGGCATCCGTTCCCGTTGCCGGAGGAGTCGTCCAGATAGTGAGACGCGTGGAACAGCACCGGCGCCGATACGGGGAGCGCGAACTCATGGCCCCAATCGGTTCTCCCGGGCGCAGTGACCGAAAGCGAGAACTCGACCAGCTCTCCGTCCGGCGCGTCGCTCGCGATCTCGACCAGGAAGGGCGTGGGGCTCTCCTCCTCCGAGTGTGGCGCGATGCTCCCGAACTCTATCCGGTCCTCCAGGACGGTGACGTCCGGGCTCCCGCAGGACAGTGTGGCCTCGGCATCTACTGCCTCGCCGCCTCCCAGGTTCTCGAGCGTGACGTTGATCTCGACGGTCTCGCCCGCCGTCAGAGCGCCGTCGCCGTTGCCGCTGCTCCCCCCGGACTGGTCGTCGTCCACGATCTCGTCCGCGAGGTCAAGATACGGCTCGGACGCCGAGACGATCGGGACGTCTTCCTCGTGGACGAGATAGTCGTGGGCCATCACCTTCATGTGGAGAGTCCCGGAGACCGGCGAAGTCGCTCTGACCGAAGCGACCCCCGAAGGACCGGTCCGGCCGGAGTCGTGCACGAGGCCGTCGTCGGTGAAGACGGCTACGCGGGCGCCCTCGAGCGGCTCGCCGGCGGAGCCGCGAACCGTGACCTCAACGCTCTCGGATCCCGTCAGGATGAGCGTCGGACGCTCGACGGCCAGCTCGGCCGGCTCGCCGGTCCACAGGTGCATCGAAGGATCGCCGAACAGATTGAGCTGATACGAACACCACCTGTTGGCACCGTAGTCTATCGCCCAGACGACGTCGGCCTTCGAGTCGTTGTTGGCGTAACCCAGCTCGTAGATGCCCTCGCCGAACATGGCGTCGAAGAACTCGCGGTCGAAGTACTGCGAGGAGCCGTTGGTGCCGCCGACCTCTCCCCAACCGTACCTGGAGTTGGCGATGCACGCGGCCGCTCCGACCCTCGCCGCCCCCAAGAGCTCGATGAAGCAATCGTAGGTGTAGCCACCCCCCGGCTGCTTGTTGTCGAACGAGCCGCCGTAACAACCCTGGGTGTAGATGAAGTTCAGGGACCGCTCTGTCCCGTCGTTCGTGAAGCGTGAGATATCGAGCGGCGTGAGCTTCATGACGTAGTGCTGGTTGCAGTGACCGAGATGGTTCACGATGTTCATACCGTTTCTCATCAGGAGGGCCACCGTGCCCGAATCCCACTCGCCTGCGTCTCTCTCGTAGAGCGTATCCACGTTCATCCGGTCGTCGATCCCCACGGTCGTGTAGCCGTGGGCGCTCGAGCCGTACCGGATCTCGTCCTTGTAGTCGCCGCCGTAGGTGGAAGGCCACAGGTACTCGCCGACCATCAGGGCCTCGTCGCAGTCTTCGACCACGGGGGACTCCTCGTAGTAGCTGATCTTCTCCGTGAAGCTGCCGATGTCCCCGTGATCGTTTACGCACAGGCGGCCGACCGCGATGTCGGGATACAGATCCGCCTCGCCCACCTCGCCCCACCGTCCGTCCCCGTCGTTGTTCCACGTCCCGTCGAGGGCGGCGTAGTAGATGTCGCCGGGGATGTCGGAATCGACCTCGCGCGACAACCCGCCGGTGCCGGTCTCCCGGCCCCCTTTCGAGGCGCCGACAGTGCCCCCGTCCGCGCCGATCTCCCGGCCCACGTCGAAGACGCTCCCATGGGTGGAGCCGCCGACGGCGACGGCGCGAAGACCGCGGTGAGGAATGCCGTTCTCATCGCGCGCGTCGCCCACCAGAAGAACGTAATCGGACCCCCAGGTTCTGTAGGCGTCGATTATGAAGTTTCGGATCTGCTCCTGAACATCTACGCCGGGGTAGCGCTGCGCGATCCAGGACTTGAGGAAGACGCCGACCTTGAATCCCCTCTTGACCTTGAAATCCACGAAATCGTCCAGGTACTCGTCCCAAGCGTCGGTCGTTACGATCAGGTAGTCGTACGCCGGCTCGGGTTCGAGCGCGTAGGACCCGCCCGAATGCTCCTCGAAGCCGTGATATCGAACGCGCGCCTCGGGGTTGTCGACGGCGGCAGCCAGACGCCTCGCCGTCCCGTCATCCGCCCGGGCCATCGTTCGGGCCGCCTCGGCGGCCGACGCGTCCGGCTCCGTCGTCACGATCACGTCCATACTACGGTAGTACGAGAGCGCGCCCGTCGCCGGGTCGTACTCGACCGGGTGGAGCGCGAAGCTGGCGATCGAGTGGCCGCGCAGAATGCCGCCGCGCGGGTCGTCCGCCAGACGCCTGGGGAAGGCGCCGCGCCCGGCGTAGTCCGGCTCCATCAACTCAATCGGCCCGTCGTAAGAGAGCGGGTACTGTCGCTGTCCGCACTCGACAAGATAGCCGTCGCCCAGCTCGATCCGCTCTCCCGGCCGGACCGTGACGCGCGTCGCGACGTGCCCCGGAGGCAGCAGAATGCGAGCAGGCGCGATGGGCAACACGGGATCTCCGGGGGCGCCATAGCTCCACGCGCCCTCCATCGTGACCCGAGCGTATTCGCCAGTGGTCTCGATGTCGGGCTCCGGGAACTCATATCGCTCTGTGACGGCTTCAGCCCCCGCGGAGGCCGCGAGAGTTGACGCCGCCAGGGCGCACAACGCTATGACTCGGAGGGTCCGAGTGGCAGTACTCATTGGAACGCGCTCCTCGGGGGGGATATAGGGCGGCAGCGACGGGCGGAGCGGCGGCCGACCCTCTACTGGTAAGAGCTTCATGTCTTCGTCCTTCACCCTATAAGATACACGTGGAGCCCCTCAGGCTGAAACACATAATGCGCGGCTTGCCGCGTTCACCGGGGTTGCGGTAGAATCCGGTGAAACCCCCGTCACTAACGGCCTCGTCGGCACTGCCGTGATCGGACCTCGGCCCTGGCCTGGTCATGAACCCGCGCATTGATGCCCGGCGGGGCCGGCTACATGTATCGGCGGCGGCAGGGGCGTGCCGCGCCAGGGACCGGGCAGAGCCCCGGGCCTGAACGGTCGACGCGCGACGGTACCGGCCCTACAGCGATCATCGCACCCCTCGCCGCCCTCAATCTGTGGGGCGCGCCCGAGGCAACCAGCGAGCTTCCCTCGTGAGGAGGAATGAACATGCCCACATCCCTCAAGCCCGGCGACAAGGCTCCCGCGTTCTCCGGCCGCGCATCCGACGGCTCGACGATCTCGCTTGGCGACTTCACGGGCGAGAAGAACCTGGTGCTCTACTTCTACCCGATGGACAACTCGCCCGGCTGCACGCGCGAGGCGCGCGCGTTCCGGGACGCGGCGGGGGCGCTCGCGGCCCGGGAGACGGCGATAGTGGGCGTGAGCACTCAGAGCGTAGAGTCGCACAAGCGCTTCATCGCTAACAACGAGCTCCCGTTCCCGCTGATCTCGGACTCCGACAAGGAAGTGGCCAAGTCCTACGGCGTCCTCAAGGAGAACGGGAAGACCGCGGAGAGGGCTACCTTCCTGATCGACAAGAAGGGCAGGATTCGTAACGTCTGGCCCAGGGTCAGCATCACAGGACACACGGACGAGGTGCTCTCAGCCATCGAGAGCATGTAGTGCGGCAATCCCCCGGCGCCGAGGGGGCGACCCCGGATAGGCGAAAGCATGTAGTTCGGCAGTCCCCGGGCGCCGACGGCGCGATCCCCGGGAGAGAGGAGTTGTGACCTTGCCGGAGGACGTTCGGCTCAGAGTCAGAAGGGCCCGCCCCTCGGATCGCGAGCCTCTGATGGACATGTCGACTGAGATCTGGGGCGGGACCGACTACCTGCCGCTCGTGTGGGACGAATGGCTCGCGGACGAGCGCGGTGTCCTTCTGACCGCGACGCTGGACGGCGTCCCTGTCGGCGTCTCGAAGATCTCGGTCCTCTCGCCGGGCGAGATCTGGCTCGAGGGGCTCCGGCTCCACCCCGACCTCCAGGGGAAAGGGCTCGTCAGGCAGATCAACCGCGCCGCCTTCCGGGAAGCGATGAAGCTGGAGCCCCGGTCGATCCGCTATTCGACGGGCGCCGGGAACGCCGCGTCGAGACATCTCGGTGAGATCAGGGGCTTCTGGATGGTCGCGAGGACGAACTGGCTGTGGGGCAAGGCGCTCAAGGGGAAGCCGGAAGCCGGACGTCCCGCCCGAGCTGACGAGCTCCCGGAGGTACGGCGCTTCATCCACGGCTCCGAGTGCTACCGGGCAACCGGCGGCCTCTGCGCGAGAGGCTGGAAGTTCCCCGAGCTGAACGCGCGGCGGATCCGGAAGCTCGTTCGGCAGGAGCGAGTCCTCGTGGCCGGGAGCCGGGGCAAGATCAACGGGGCGGCCGTCTACGACATCGGCGAGATAGACGGGGACGTCTGCCTCGGATTCCTCGAGGGCCCCGACGACGTCATGGCCGGACTCGCCCGCGACGTGCTGCGCAGAGCCGGGGCGACGGGGCGCGAGGAAGGCAGCGCGATGCTGCCGGTCGGCCGGGCGGCGGAGACCGCCTTCGAAGCGGGCTACGATCGCATCATCCCCGCCAACGCCGTCGTGTACGAGCTGGGACCGAGGGGGTTTGTGGAGGACGACGAGCCGTTCGAGTCCCTGATGGACAGGACGCTGCGGGCCGGGAGTTCGGAGATCGCGGACCGACTGGCCGATCTCCTGGTCGAGCGCGCGCCCCGCCCCGTCGACAGAGAGAACGTCCGCGACTACGTGATGCGGAATCTCATTCCGGACACGCTCAGGGAGTCCTACGCGGCCATTGAGGAGGTGCAATACAGGCTCGAGAGCTGGGAGCTGCGAGCCATACTGCGGGCCATCACGCGTCACTTCATGGAACGCTACGGAATAGCGGGCGACGCCATAAGATCTACGACGAGCACCGTCTCCTACTACTTCCTCGGCGAGCGCGTCGCCCTTGTCCGCCTGCGCAAGAAGTCGCTCACGATCAAGGTCGGGCCCGGCTTCGGACCGTGCTTCCCGAAGGAGCCGGCGCGCAAGGCGGACGAGGTCTCGTTCCCGAAGGGCGCGTTCGACCTTGCCGCGGGCAAGTACCGCGCGATACAGATGACGCTCTCGAGGGAGGACCAGCTCCCCGACGCGCTGCGGGCGATCGACCGGGCGATGAAGTCGGCCCTCTCCGAGACCGGCTCGCGCGGCTAGCTCTGCTCGCGCCGTGCTGTGCGACAGTGGGCCGGCGAAATGCCGACGCCACCACAAGCAAGAGGCCGCCCGACGAGGGCGGCCTCTCAGGTTAGTGCGTGAGCGGCTCTGCGCCCGATGACGCAAACCCGGCAGGCTACTTCTTCTTGCGCTTCCTGGTTGCCTTGCGCTGCGTCTTGCGCCCGGCCTTCTTGGCCGTCTTCTTCCCGGCGGTCTTCTTGCGCTGCGTCTTGCGCCCGGCCTTCTTGGCCGACTTCTTCCCGGCGGTCTTCTTGCGCTGCGTCTTGCGCTTCTTCTTCTGCGCCGCCTTCTTCGGCTTCGCGGGCTTCGCTTTGGCTGCCGCCCGGGCGGCCTTCTTCTCTTCCTTCTCGAGACGCTCGGCCTTGATGTCGTAGAGCCTCTTCGCCTCCGCCGCGATGTGCTCGGCCGACACCTCGAACTCCTTCACGAGCTCCCAGGGCTGTCCGGACTCGCCGAACCGGTCGTCGACGCCGACCATCCCGAAGCCGAGAGGCCTTCCGTGCATGCGCTTGTCGGCCGCGATCGCGGCTGCCACCTTGTTTCCGAACCCGCCCTTCTGATGCTCCTCGGCCGTCACCACGACGCCGGTCTCGCGCGCGGCCTTGACGACCGCCGTCTTGTCGAGGGGCTTCACGGTGTGGACGTTCAGCACGCGCGTCTCGATCCCGTACTCCTTCTTCAGGATCCACGCGGCCCGCATGGCCTCAGGGACCGATGGCCCGCACGCCGCGATCGTCAGGTCCTCGTCCTCGCTCTTGTACTTCGAGGCCAGCGTGTGCTCGAACGCGTCCTTGAACTTCGGCTTCGGGCCTCTGAACCGGATGACGTTCGCCTTCCCGAACTTGTATGGCGTCTTCTCGTCGGTGACCACGGGAGTCGCCTCGCGAGCGAAACGCAGGTACTTAGGGCCCTTCACCTTGAAAAGCAGATGCTCGGCCGCCCGCTGCGTCTCTACGGAGTCGCACGGGACCTCCACGTGCATGTTCGGGAGCCCGCACATCTGGAATAGCTCCTCGAGCGCCTGGTGCGTCGCCCCGTCGGGGCCGACCGAGACGCCGCCGTGAGCGCCGGCGATGAACACGTTGAAGTTCCCGTAGCAGACGGTCGTCCGCAGCTGGTCGAGGTTCCTGCCGGAGGCGAATACACCATAGGTCCCGAAGACGGGGAGCTTGCCCTCCTTCGCCAGACCGGCGCACACGCCCGTCCCCGACTGCTCCGCGATGCCGATCGAGAACCACCTGTCCATCCGCTCCGGATGGCCCTCGTAGAACTGGCTGATCGTGATCGAGCCCGAGATGTCGGCGCCGAGGCAGACGACGCGCTTGTCGTCGCCCCGCTCAGAGAGCGCCCGTCCGAACCCCTTCCTCGTCGGGTCCATGTCGACCTTCATGTTCCTGGTCTCGTTCCACCAGTAGCTCTTCGAGAACCTGGGCTGCTTGGCGTCGAGCTCCTTCGTCACCTTCTTCTGCCAGTCGTCGGCGATCTTGAGCATCTTCTTGACGGGGAGCTTCTTGTCGAGACCGAACTGCTTGAGGGCGTCCCACATCTGATCCATGCTCGGCGGCTTGCCGTGCCATCCGGCGACGTCCTCCATGAAGTCGACGCCCTTGCCCTTGATGGTCGTGGCGAGGATGACCGTCGGCTTCCCCTTGACCGTCTTCGCCTCCTCGAACGCGTCGAGCAGACACTCCATGTCGTGCCCGTCGCACTCGATGACGTGCCAGTCGAAGGAGCGGTACTTGTCCTCGAGCGGCTCAACGTTCATGACATCGCAGCAGTAGCCGTCGATCTGAAGCCTGTTCCTGTCAACGACGCCGCAGATGTTGTCGAGCCCGAAGTGCCCCGCCTCCATCACGGCTTCCCAGATCTGCCCTTCCTGCTGCTCGCCATCGCCCATCAGGCAGTAGACGCGGTAGTCCTGGTTGTTGAGCCTCGCAGCCATCGCGATGCCGTTCGCAATCGAGAGACCCTGCCCCAGCGAGCCGGTCGACGCCTCGACGCCGTCGAGCTTGGGCCAGTGCGGGTGGCCCTGGTACGGGGCGTAGAGCTTGCGCAGACGCGCCACGTCCTTGACGTCGAAGTAGCCGGCCATGCCTAGGCCGATGTAGAGCGAGGGCGCCTTGTGGCCGACCGACCAGACGATGCGGTCGCGGTCCTTCCAGAGGGGGTTCTTGGGATCGTGATCGGCGACCTGGAGATAGAGCGCCGCCGTGATGTCCATGATGGAGAGCGTCCCGCCGGAGTGGCCCGAGCCTGCGGCGGCGAGGGCTATCATGTCGTAGCCGCGCATCTCGTTGGCGGCCTCCTTCAGCTCGTCAACGGTGTAGGACCTCCGGACCTCTCCGGTCTTGGAGTTCAGTATCGCCATTGGCTCCTCTCCTCAGTCTGCTGGGGACCTCATGGTCTCGCCCGGTTCGTTTCTGTCGCTTTCAACAGGGGAAACACACCGAAACGGCCCTTCTACGGGGCCGATTGAGCAACATAGGATAACACCGCGCCTGACGCGTGTAAAGCGGGAGAGCGCCCGTGCGCACCGGCGCACTCGCGCGCCCCGGTGCGCCCACGCGGCGGCCCGTCGCGGACGCGTTCGCAAACGCGCCAGAATCACGACGCGGGCGCGCAGGGGAAGCTGAACCATCATCCACTAAAAGAGGCTTGACGTCCTATAGAGTTGTATGGCTAGAATGGGGTTGCGGGACATCCGCACCCACCCTCGGTCCCGGGCACCGTCACGCTCGCGACCCCCCGCGAACAGAAGGCCCCCCGGAGGGATCGATATGCTGACGGCGAGACGCTGCATACGCATCTCGTTGCTCGCGCTCCTGCTCGCTGTTCTGCCGTTCGCCGCTTCTCTGTCGCACGGGGCCCCACCGGAGGGCGCCCCGTACCCGACCGCGCGGGGCATCGAGTTCAACGGCTGGTGGCACGAAGCCAACCGGCTCCTGCTGCACACGAGCAACCTCGGCTTCTTCGGGGACTTCGGTGTCGACGACATGCACTCGGCGTCGTGGCCCTACGACAGCGGCTACGAACACCTCTACGTCGCCGGGCTCTGGTTCGGCGCGGTCGTAGAGGGCGACACGCTCGTATCATCGACCGCGTACAACATGGAGATCATGCCGCCCGATGGCCCTACCTACACGATCTACGAGACCGCGCACGGCGCTGCCGGGGGCGACAAGAACGTCGACGACGACGGCGACGGCGAGGTCGACGAGGACCGACTCGATGGCCTCGACAACGACGGCGACCTCCTGATCGACGAGGACTTCGCCGCGATCTCCGACGAGATGTTCGCGTACGTCTCCTACGACACCGCCGCGCTTCTCTACCCGAACCCCAACGACCCTCACACGCCGATCGGCATGGAACTCTACACACAGTCCTATGCCTGGAGTGACGCGGGCGCCGGAGATTTCGTGGGCGCCCGGTACGAGGCCACGAACAACGCCTGCACGACCCTGCAGGACGTCTACATGGGCATACTCGCGGATCCCGACGTGGGCTTCGCTGCGGGCGGAGCGAGCTACTACCTTGACGACCACGTGGGCTTCGTGGACACCCTCGTCGCCGACTACCCGACGGTCGAACCCATCCGGGTCGCCATGATATACGGCTACGACGCCCCCGGAGGGGACGACGGCAACTGGAACGGCTGGTTCGGCATCGTCCTCCTCGACCACAGCGGTTCAGCGGGCCTGCCCTCGCCGCGCGCCGTCCGTCTGTGGGAGAGCGGCGCGGACGATCCGGACCACGACGTCGACCGCTACTCGTTCATGTCGGAAACGGGTGTGAGCGGCTACGGAGGGTACGCGGCCGACTGGCGCTTCATGATGTCGGTCGGCCCGCTCGGGGATCTCTGCCCCGGCGAGTCCGCGCACGTCGACGTGGCGTTCGTCTGCGGAGACAAGCTCGAGGGACTCATCGACAATGCCGCCCGGGCGCTGCTCCGCCACAGGAGCCGGCTCTGGAGCGGACGCACCGGCCCGATGCCCAGGGGCCCGCGCATGGCTCTAGAGCCGCCGACTGAGCGCGCCGGGAAGGAGACGCGGACGGCGCTCTTCCCGCCCGCTCCGAATCCCGCCACGGACGGTGCGCGGATCT
>WJLY01000209.1 GCA_014728245.1 Candidatus Effluviviaceae Genus IV sp. | reverse complement strand
GCCCGGGATCGCCGCCCACCTCGTTCAGCGAGATAAGCCTGTTGAAGCAATAGAAGGCGGTGTCCTCAACGCCCTTGGCCGTCACCGGCCCGGTGAGCTGCTGGAACCTGGCCGCGAAGTCGGCCTCCTCGCCGCCCCGGTAGCGCAGGAGCAACAGGTCACGCAGGAAGGTCCAGACCGGTAGCCCCAGGTCGCGTCGGGCCTCGGAAGCCAGTCGGATCGCCTCGTCGACTCTTTCGGCGTCCTTACGTCTCGCGGACCCCGCGTCGGCCCTCACGTAGGTCCTGTAGACGGGAAACGAAGCCAGAAGCTCGCGCACGGCCTCCGCGACCGGCGCACCGTCCAGCTCCGGCGCGTGGAGCCGCCTCAGCCTCAGCGCCGCGCGCGACAGTCGACCGAGCTCCGCGGGGAAGAGCCGGTCCAGAACCAGGAGCTTCTTCTCCCTCTCCAGTCCCGCGTAGGACGCGGACGCGCCGGTCAACTCCTCGTAGAGCTCAGACATCGCAGCTTCGCCGCTCTGGTCGACGAAGAGCCCACCGGCCAGATTCAGGAAGTCGTAGCCGGTCGTGCCCTCCACCGGCCACTCCCGCCGCAGCCGCTCGTCGCGCGTGAGGATCTTCTCGACCACTATCCAGGCTCCGGGCGCCTTCGACCGCAGACGTTCCAGGTAGCCGGCCGGGTCACGGAGCCCGTCCACGTGGTCGATGCGAAGACCGTCGATCAGGCCGCGGTCGAGAAGATCGAGCACCTTCGCGTGCATCGCTTCGAATACTTCCTCGTCCTCGACGCGAACCCCCACGAGTCCGGGTACGTTCGCGAAGCGCCTGTAGTTGAGCTGAGTCGGGCCCCGCGCCCAGTGCGCGAGAACGTAGTGCTGCCGCGCAAGCAGATCGGCGAGAGCGCGCCGGCCCGGCCGGCTCTCCCGCAGGCTGCCCTCGGCGATCGGGAACAGAAGATCGCCGTACGTCACGGTCCGCCCGCCGTCGGACTCGGCGATGCCTATGTCCCCGCGCTCCAACGCCTCCGCGAGGGGACAGGGGAGTACCGGTATAAGGACCTTGCCGGCAAGTTCAGGCTGCGGCGGATACCAGTCGATGTCGAAGTAGCGCGCGTAACGGCTCTCACGGCCTCGCAAGAGCACGTCCCACCACCAGGGGTTCTCATGGGACGCGGCCATGTGGTTGGGAACGAAATCGAGCAGGACCCCCAGCCCGTCCGATCTGAAGGAGGAAACCAGCTCCTCGAATCCCGTGTCCCCGCCCAGCTCACGTCGAATCCGCGTCGGGTCGACGACATCGTACCCGTGCGGGCTTCCGCCGCGGGCCTCGAGACAGGGAGACAGGTGCACGTGGCTGACCCCCAGCCCGGCGAGGTACCCGCCGAGCCCCGCCGCGTCTCCGAACGCGAACGAGGGCGAAAGCTGCAGCCTGTAGACCGCGCGTCTGTCGGTCATAAGCCCGCCTGGAAAGGACGCAGGGGCGTCGCCTAGATCAGCCCCAGCAGCACCACGAAGATGACACCGACCATCAGCCAGAAGATCGTCGCGTGGCTCCTGCCCATGCAGGAGCTGGGAATCAGCTCGTCGGTCGTTATGTAGATCATGAGACCGGCGGTCGCCCCCACGATGAAGCCGACGACGTCCTCCGGGATCGTTCTGAATATGTACCTGGCCACGAGGAATCCCGCCAGAAGCGGCACGGCCGTCGACGACGAGACGAGGAACGACCGGAGCCTCAATCCGGTCGAGTGGTAATAGGGGGCCGACGTGCAGATCCCCTCCGGGATGTTGTGAACGCCGATGGCGATCGCAATGGCGACCGATACCCGGATGTCGGTGACGGTCCCGATGGCTATCGCCATGCCCTCGGGGAAGTTGTGCAGGAAGATACCGAATATGAGATAGAGAGCAGTGCGGTGGAGATTCCGCCCCTGCTCCTGCGTGCAGACACGAGGGTGAATGTGAGGAATCAGGCGGTCGAGACCGTACATCACGAGCGAGCCGACGGCTATCCCCACGACCGCGACCGGGATCGAGGTGAACGCTATGCTCTCGGGTATCAACTCGAGAAAGGAGATCGCCAGCATCACGCCGGCTGCGAAGCAGATCATGTTGCAGATGTAGCGCTCCGACGGTCGGCGAAGGACACCGATCGCGGACCCGATGATCGGACCCATGACCGAGATGAGGACGATGCCGAAGAGCGGGCTCAAACGTCGACCCCCAGCACGCGGCGAACCAGCAGCCCGATCCCGAACGAGACGATCGCGATGCCCATGCTGATCGCGATCATCTCACCGAATCTCTTCCTGAAGCTGTAGTTCTTGGCCACTGAGATGTAGAAGGTGAAGGCGAGTATGATCGCGACCGCGTTAGCGAGCGTCCAGCCGAGAGCGGTATAGGCGTTCTCGAGCAGGAGGTATGGGAGAACCAGGAAGATGACCGCAACGAGATAGGCGACGCCAGTGTAGATGGCTGCCTTCACGGGGTGCTTCTCTTCCGAGGATTCCTCCTCGGTCCTGGTCGACAGGTACTCGGACGCGCCCATCGAGAGAGAGGCGGCTATGCCGGTTATGAGCGCCGCCACCGCGACGAGGCGCCCGTCCCTGAGGGCGAACGTCAGTCCGGCGATGGCGCCGGTCAGCTCCACCAGCGCGTCGTTGAGACCGAGGACGATCGACCCCGCGTACTTGAGTCGCTCCTCGTCTATGAGGGCCGTGCAAGTGCGCTCGTGCTCGTTCTCTTCCTCGGCCAGCTCCATGACCCCGGGGACGTACTCGGACAGCTCCTCGTAGGTCCGGGCCGCCAGGTTCTCACCGCGCTCCATCAGGTTCACACCGAACGAGAGCCCCAGCGACCGCGTCAGCAGCCAGTAGATCCATATCTTGGCGCGGTCCGGCGGCACGTCGCGGCCGGTGCGCTCCTTCCAGAACTCGTAGTGCCTGAGCTCGTCGTCGGCTATGCAGGAGAGTACCTCGGCGTTGTGGTCCTTGGGAACGACCTCCGCCATCGAGCGGTAGATGTGATGTTCGGTAAGCTCCGCGCGCTGGGCGCGCAGCATGAGCCTGTGTATGCGACGTGGGACATCCTTCTTCTCTTCCACCATGGTCACAGTAAAGCAGAGCGCGAGTACGCTGTCCAGCGCGGGAGGTGGCTCGGTCCGCCCGGGATGCTCAGGCGCCCAAGAAAGCAGCCTGGGTCGAGGCTCGCGGGCCGTTTCTCGGCGAGCGGAAGAAGGCAGGTCAACCCTGCCGGAAGAAGGCTCTCTAGTTCCCCCGCCGGCAACCTGAAGCGGAGTCCTTGACGCCGGGCGCCGGGCGCCCTATCGTTTCGGTGTTGCGTCCCGAACCGGGAAAGCGATCGAGGCGCCTCGCTGCGGGACCGGGCAGCCCGACGGGTGTGGCCGGAGCGGGACAGAGTAGTGCCCGGTGGGAGTGTTTGTATTGGGACGCTGGCTCATTGCGGCGGGACTCGTGCTGATCGCGATTGGCCTCGCGATCCAGTTCGCCCCGTGGCTTGTCGGCTGGTTCGGCAGTCTGCCGGGCGACATCAGGATCGAGGGTGGCCGGACGAGGGTCTTCATCCCGATAACGTCGATGCTCATCGTCAGCGTCGTCCTGACGCTTGTTGTGAATCTTCTCAGGCGCTGATCGTGCCGTCGCCGGATGAGGCCGCGCGATCCGAATCACGATGAGCTGCGCTTCGGGGCCGTGCCCCGGTAAAACACAGGCCTGCCAGGGCCGTCTGGAGGCTGGCGGTTGCTTGGAAGAGAAGAAGCCCCGGAGGTCTGCGAGAGCATCGCCGCCTTCGTGCGTCGGCAGCTGGAGAATTCGGAACGAGCCGGCGTGGCGATAGGGATGAGCGGGGGCCTCGATTCGACCGTAACGGCGGCGCTGTGCGTGAGGGGAGTGGGACCGGGCCACGTGAGAGGCTACTTCCTGCCCGAGAAGGAGGGGCCTTCGAGCGACTCCGCCGATGCCGAGCTGGTGGCCGACTGGCTTGGCATACCACTAGAAACCCACGACCTGACGGGGGCGCTGGGCGAGATCGGTGTCTACGACTTCGTGCTCTCGAAGGTCCCCGGCGACGTCCTGCGTTCCGCTATCGTGCGGGGCGCGTATGGCCTGAGACGGCTTCTCTCCGGCGAGGATCCCCTGGCGGGCGGACAGGCCGGGAGCAAGAGCGCGGCCGTCTCGAGAGCCACGGCGCACTTCAAGGTCCGCCACCGAATGCGAATGGTGACGCTCTTCTTCCGCGCCGAGCGGCGGAATCTGCTGGTAGCCGGGGCCGCCAATCTCACAGAGAGACTGACAGGGATATATACGCGCTTCGGCGTCGACGACTGCGCCGCCATCATGCCGATAGCGGGACTCTACCGAACCGAGGTTCTGCGGCTGGCCGAGTCGCTCGGGGTCCCGGAGGCCGTAAGGCGGAAAAGGCCCGCACCGGGCATCATCCCGGGCGTCAAAGACAAGTACGTCTATCTGCTCGATCTCGAGAGCGAGACCCTCGACCGCGTCCTCGAGGAGATCGTGCGCGGCGTGAGCGCCGCCGAGGCTGCCGGAAAGCACGACGTGCCCCTGGAGAAGGTCGAGCGAGTGATGTCTGCGGTGTCGTCCGCGCGACACCTTCTGGACATGCCGCTCGAGCCGGCCCTGGGGCGCTAGCCGTCGCGCGTGGAAGGATCTGACAATGGCCCCGACAACGGCAGATCGAATCGGGAAGCGGGACGGGGTCGGCGCGGCCAGAGCGCTCGTCTGCGCGGCGCTCGGTCTCGTGGCGCTGGCCGGGTGCGCGAGGACCGGTCCGGAATGGGCGACCGATCTGAACCCGTGCTGCGGTCAGGACCTCATGGAGAAGGGCGTCGAACCGCCGCAGGACCGCTGCGCGGACATCGTCGTCGACCAGAGAACGGCTTTCCTGCTGATGAAGGACCTGGGAGGGAGCGCGGTCGCCCAGTACGAGGTCCGGCTGATCCCCGGCGGGCCGGCGTGCATATGGCGGGTCTGGCCGGACGACACGTCGT
>WJLY01000208.1 GCA_014728245.1 Candidatus Effluviviaceae Genus IV sp. | reverse complement strand
CTCGAACCCGGAGTTCCTCCGGGAGGGCTCGGCGGTCGAGGACTTCATGCGGCCGAACCGGGTCGTCGTCGGCAGCGAGAGCGAGCGAGCCCGCGAGGCGATGCGCGAGATCTACGCGCCGCTCTATCTCATCAAGACGCCGATCGTCGAGACGACGTGCGAGACCGCGGAGCTCATCAAGTACGCCTCGAACGCGTTCCTCGCCACGAAGATCTCGTTCATCAACGAGATGGCGAACCTCTGCGAAGAGGTCGGCGCCGACATCCAGACGCTGGCCTACGCGATGGGGCTCGACAAGCGCATCGGTCCGAAGTTCCTGCACGCCGGCGCCGGCTACGGCGGCTCGTGCTTCCCGAAGGACACGAAAGCCCTCGTCAAGATCGCCGAGGCGGCCGGCCGGGAGGTCAGCGTCGTGGCCGCGGGGATCTCGGTCAACCGCGAGCAGAAGCTCCGCATGGTCGACAAGGTCAGAGACGCGGCGGGAGGGAACCTCGAGGGGCGCACCGTCGCTCTTCTCGGACTCGCCTTCAAGCCCAACACCGACGACATGAGGTACGCGGCGTCGATCGTCCTCGCGGAGGGTGTCCGGGACGCCGGCGGGAACGTCCGTGCCTTCGACCCCGTGGCGATGGAGAACGCCAAGGTGGTGCTTCCCTTCGTCGAGTTCTGCGACGACGCGTACGAGGCGGCCGAGGGTGCAGACGTGCTCGCGCTCGTGACGGAGTGGAACGAGTTCCGTCGCCTCGACGTCGAACGTCTGAAGAAGCTGATGGTACGGCCGGCGGTCGTCGACTGCAGGAACATCTACCACCCTTCGGACTTCGAGGAGCACGGGTTCACGTATGTCGGCGTCGGCAGAGGGCGTCATGACGTCTAGGTTGTCCAGTTCCGGAAGGGTGTTGACACATCAGTCCTTCCGATCATGAGTTCGGCCTGCTGCCCCCCAGAAGATCTGGGAGGGTGTTCGGCCGCGGGTTCGATAGCCGCGATGCGTCCGTTCGTCATTGTAGAACCTGAGGTAGCTTGCCAGGGAGTCTTCGAGTTGGCCGTAGCCGGTGAAGTAGCGGCGACGGAAGGCGACCCGCCAGTGCTCATGGAGGATGGTTCCCTGCAGACGTTCCACGAAGCCGTTGGTCCACGGGTGTTGAGGCTTCGTCCTGGTGTGCCGGAGACCGAGTTCCTCGCAGGCTCTGTCGAACGCTCCTCGGTACTCGCTGCCGCAGTCGGTGAGCACTCGCTGGATCGGCCAGCCTGCCTCCTGGTAGAGAGGTACCAGGACCTCCTTGAGGAAGCGGGCTGTCTCGTGCGCTGTGGCAGCGGGAACGATACGAGCAGTACCGTAGGAACTGGCGGCATCGCAGGCCGTGAGCTGCCAGACCTTGCCGACGCCTTTGAGCTTGCCGATGTAGAAGCTGTCCAGGCAGACGAGTTCACCCGGTTCTGTGGCCTGGACATGGCGCGCGCGGCGCCGTGCCCGCTTGAGCTTCCGCCGCGTTCTCTCGGTGAGGAGACCCGCGCTTGTTGCACTGTGACGCTCCAGCACCAGGAGGCGTTCCCGTCGTGTTCCAAGGCCCATGCGACGAAGCGCACGGTAGATGGTACTGGCGGGGATGTACCGCCCTGTCTGGAACAGCTCATCAGAGATCCTCTGAGGACCGGCGGTCGGCCAGGCGAGCGCCATGGCCAGGATGGCCTTCTCTTCCTGAGTGTCGAGTACCGGGGGACGGCCGCGGCGGGCTCTGTGCCGGCGTGGATGGAGACCATCACGTCCGTAGAGCTCATAGCGACGTCTCCAGCGGTAGAAGACCGTCCTGGATATGCCCAGCTCGCGGCACGCTGCTGAGACATTGCCGAGTTCGGAAGCTCGCTGTAGCGCATGGAGGCGAAAGGCATGTACACTGTCCTCGAGGGTCATTGGGAGTCCTCCGAGAGAGTAGGTTTGCACGCCAACTCAGTTCTCGGAAGGATACCCCACATGGCCCTCTTCTGTCTCGGCCTCGGGGTTCCAGAACTGTCAACACTAATACGAACTAGTACAGTCTAGGCCCTTTTGGGAGGCGGGCGCCGGCGGGTACGTCGCGACGTCCGGAGTCCTCCCGGGGACGCGGAGCCGCCGGGACGTCGCGACATCCGGGGTTCTTCTGGAGGTAGGACATGTCGGCTGACGGTGGACAGAGAACCGCCGGTTCGGACCCGCTGCCGCCCGGGGTTCGGGCGAAGCGGCTGATCGACGGCGTGGAGATCAAGAAGCTCCGGCTGATCCCCGACGAGCGGGGCTACCTGATGGAGATGATGCGAGCCGACGATCCGTTCTTCACCAAGTTCGGACAGGTCTACGTGTCGGTCGCCTACCCCGGGGTCGTCAAGGGCTGGCACTACCACAAGGTCCAGACGGACCACTTCACCATCGTCGGGGGCATGATGAAGGTCGTCCTCTACGACGGGAGAGAAGGCTCGCCGACGAACGGCGAGGTCAACGAGTTCTTCATGGGAGAACTCAACCCGATCCTCATCACGATTCCGCCCGGCGTCCTCCATGGGATGAAGGCGATCGGCGCCGAGCCCGGATATCTCGTCAACTGCCCGACGGAGGTCTACGACTACGCGGAGCCGGACGAGT